>NZ_JAVRHI010000188.1:0-21558 GCF_034105845.1 Streptomyces sp. CRN 30
GGGCGGGGCGGCCCGGACGGCGAGCGCGCCCACCGCGGCCCCCGCGGCCAGCAGGAGGAGCAGGGCGCCGCTGCCACGCAGGGCGGCGAGCACCCGCCGCGGGGTGACGGCCGTCGCGAACCCCGCGTTCACGACCATCACCAGCGCCGAGGTGGCCGTCGCCACGCGCATGGCGTCGTCGCCGAGCGCGGCGTCGGCCCACACCACGACCGGTACCGCGACGAACCCCCCGCCGAAGCCGAACAACACGGTGGTCATCCCGGTGAGGACCCCGATCCCGAGCAGTGCCGTGAACTCCATGCGACCACCTCACCGGACGCACCCGGTGTCCCGCATGCGATACCCGGCACATTTCCTTCGCGTCCCGGCCACTACGCTGGCCGGGGTGAGGAACGTGTCCCTGGCCGACGTCGACCACCTCGACCGCGCCGTCCTGCCGATCGGCACCGACTACCCGCCCGGCCGGCTCCTGGACTGGCACGAGCACCGGCGCGCGCAGTTCCTGCACGGCGCCACCGGCGTCATGGTCGTCGACACCGCCGACGGCACCTGGACGGTCCCGCCGGACCGCGCCGTCCTGATCCCGCCCGCGACCCGGCACCGGGTCCGCATGCTCGGCGTGAGCACCCGCAGCCTGTACGTCGAGCCGGGCGCCGTCCCCTGGTGGCCGGCCGGGTGCATGGTCGTCGACGTACCGCCGCTGCTGCGCGAGCTGCTCGCGGCCGCCGTCGGTCTCCCGCCCGACCACGACCGGTCGGGGCGCGAGGGCGCCATCGCCGAGCTGTTGCTGTACGAGATCGCCGCGCTCGCGCCGCTGCCGTTCCACGTCCCGGTCCCCGCCTCCGCCGACCTCGCCGCCCTGTGCCGCGGCTACCTGGACGATCCGGACGCCGGGGTCACCAACCGGGTGTGGGCCGCGCGGACGGCGATGAGCGAGCGGGCCTTCACCCGGCGCTTCCGGGCCGAGACGGGCGACAGTCCCGCCATGTGGCGTTCGCGCGCCCGGCTCCTCGCGGCCGTCCCGATGCTGCGCTCCGCGTCGGTGAGCGAGGTCGCCGGGCGGCTGGGGTACGCCTCCCCCGCCGCGTTCACGGCCGCGTTCACCCGTACCTTCGGGATGCCGCCCTCCCGTTTCACCGGCGGCCGGACGGTCGGCGCGCCTAGAATGCGGACGCGTTGATCACCGCCCGCCGCACGCGACCCTGGAGTTGCCGATGTCCGCACTGGACGGCTCGTCCGGCACCCCCCGGATCGACACCGGCAGACCCCACCCCGCGCGGATGTACGACTGGTTCCTGGGCGGCAAGGACAACTACCCGGTGGACGAGGCGATGGGCCGGCAGCTGATGGCGCTGGAGCCGAACATCCCCGTGATCACCCGGATCAACCGGGCCTTCATGCAGCGGGCGACGCACTGGGCGGCGACGCGGGGCATCCGGCAGTTCCTCGACATCGGCACGGGCATACCGACCGAACCCAACCTGCACCAGGTGGCGCAGCGGGTGGCACCCGAGGCCCGGGTCGTCTACTGCGACCACGACCCGATCGTGCTGGCCCACGCGGAGGCGCTGCTGCGCGGCACCCCCGAGGGCGCCCTCGACTATGTGCAGGCGGACGCCCGGGACACCGGCCTCATCCTCGAACGGGCCGGGAAGGTGCTGGACTTCGACCGGCCGGTGGCCCTGTCGATGATCGCGCTGCTGCACTTCCTCAGCGACGAGGACGGGGCCGGGGCGGTGGTGGACCGGCTCAAGGAGGTGCTGGCGCCGGGGAGTTGTGTCGTGCTGTCGCACATCTCCTCCGACTTCCACTCGCAAGAGATCGCGCGGGAGGCCGACGACCGGTACCGGGCCAGCGGGCTCACGCTGGCGCCGCGCGGGCGTGCCGCGTTCACCCGGTTCTTCGAGGGCCTCGACCTGGTCGAGCCGGGTGTGGTCCTCGCCGAGGACTGGCACCCGGAGCTGGGCGAGCCGGTCGAGGCGCCCGGCGGCGGCTTCGTGAGCGCCATGTACGCGGCGGTGGCCCGCAAGCCGTAGCCCGTCCGGGCGGCCGGTGATCGGTGATCGGTGATCGGTAATCACGGGACCCGCGTGACCGCGTGACCGTATCGCCGCGTGGCCGCGTGGCCGCGTGGCCGCTCAGAGGCAGGCGAACAGGTCGTCGAGGGGCGCGGGGACGCGGTCGTCCGCGCACGCCTCGGTGAGGACGCGGCCGTAGTGGATCTTGCGGCCCTTCTTCGTGCCGAGGAAGCGGCGCAGCTGCTGCTGTGCGGTGCGGTCCCGCTGCGCGGGCTGGTTGAGGAAGGTCGTCAGGGGGCGCAGATCGCCCTGTTCCCGGACGAGTTCCGTCACCCGGGCCGTGCCCAGCGCGCGGATCAGTTCGTCCTCCAGGTCCGCCGCGCAGACGAAGAACCCGTGCGGCCGCGCGCCGGCCCGCCGCAGGCCGCGGACGTAATAGCGGTGCTCGCGCTCGTCGCACAGTCCGGTGAGGCGGAGGTCCAGGCCGGGCGGTCCGAGGAGGCGGACGAAGCGTCCGACGTTCATCGCGCCGCCCATCGGCAGGACGCAGGTGCCCTCCGCCGCCAGGTCCCGGCCGCGGCGCTCGGCGAGGGCGTGCAGCGCCGCCGCGTCGCTGGGTCCTTCGAGCAGGACGGCCGTCCGGACGGGCAGCCGCGCGGCCAGCTCCCGCGCGGGGCCGCCCGGCCCGCCGGCCGCCCAGGCCGCGACCGCTTCCCGGAACGCCCCCATGTCCTCCGCCATGGGACCAGTCTCCGCCTCCGGGCGGCTCACGGCAGGCGAATTACCGACGGGCGGCACACGCGAGGGCGTGTGCCGCCCGCCCAGCCGCACATGTCCGGGCGTGCGCGGTGGGCGCCCGGCGTCTGCCGGACGCCCACCGGTCGTGCGGGAGTTCCGGTCAGCCGCACCGTCCCGTCGGGCGGGTACGGGTCACCAGGTCGGTGGTGCCGGTCGTGGAGTCCAGCCACACCACCTGGCCGCCGGGGCCCGCCGCGGGCTGGGTCTGGGCGCCCCGGTTGCAGGAGACCCGGCCCACGTAGGTGCCGGCCGCGCCGGGTGTGCCCGCCGCCTCGAACTGGTGGAGCTTCGGGGTGGCCTCGTTGCTGATGCCCGCCTCCGGGACGTACGCGGCCACGGTCGCGCGGTCCTGGGAGACCGTCAGGTCGTAGGCGTACAGCGCGTCCGGGCCGGTCTCCGGGCTGAGGTCGGCCGCCCCGGACCCGTCGAGCGCGGCCCGGCGCAGGGACGTCTTGGTGGCCGTCTCCTCGTCGAACTCGTCGAGGAGCCAGAATACGTGGGTGCCGTTGACGGCGGTCGGGCCGAGGCCGACCGTGCTCGGGTACTCCTGGATCACCTCGGTGGTACCGGTGGCGACGTCGGCGACGACCACCCGCCACTCGTACACGGCCTGCGCGGAGAGCGCGACCCGCTGCCAGGCGCGGTAGACGACCTTGCCGCCGCTCACCGACGGCGAGTAGGCGCGGCTGTAGGTGCCGCCGCCGACGCGGGTGATCTTCGTCGGGTCCTTCAGGCTGAGGTAGGCGATCGCGGAGCGGCCGCCCACGTTGGAGAAGCCGAAGGTCACCACATCGCCGTCGACGGCCGTGACGCTGGAGCCACTGCGTCCGTGCCACAGAGTCCGCACCGGGCCGCCCGCGAGGGGCCTGGCGAGGACGTCGACGCCGCCGCCGGAGCCGTACGCCTGCCAGACCACCGTCTTGCCGTCGGTGGCGGGGTTGACGTGGTAGCGGCCGTCGTTGGGGCTCATGAGCTTGACGCCGCCCGTGCCGTCGGTGCGTCCGGCCCACACCGAGTACGCCTCGGAGCCGTCCTCGTTGGACTTGGACGCGGCCCACCAGCCGCCGCCCGTGCCCGGAGCGGTGCTGGTGGTGTTGATGCGGTCCAGGAGCGGGTCGGAGTCGACACCGAGGGCCAGCTCCCAGCCGGGGACGATGCCGTGGGCGTTGAACGCGCGCACCAGCGCCTTCGTCGCGTCGGCCGGCACGCCGAGGTCCGCGGCGGCGGCGAGGACGGCGGCCCGTCCCTCCGTGAAGCCGTCGAGGGGGGTGAGGTACTCGGTGAGCGCCCGGTAGACGATCCGGTCGGCGAGTTCCCCGCCGAGGTCCTGGCGGATGTCCCACAGCGCGCCGCCGAAGATGGTGGAGTTGTAGTGGACGCCGCCGTTGTCGTTGGCGAAGTCGAGGCCGAGGAAGGACCTGGTGGTGGTGCGTCCGTCGCCCAGGTCGCGGACCGCGCAGTCGCGGGGGCCCTTGGTGCGGCAGAGCCGTTCGCCGAGGAGGCCGGAGTCGGGGTCCGTCATCGACAGGCCGTACACATCGGTCTCGATGGCGTTGCCGAAGTAGTCGGCGACGGCCTCGTTCATGGCGCCGGACTGCCCCGCGTAGACGAGGTTCGCCGAGTTCTCCACGACCCCGTGGGTCATCTCGTGGCCGACGACGTCGAGGGCCGAGGAGAGCGGCCGGTACTCCTCGTCGCCGCCGCCGTACACCATCTTCTGGCCGTCCCAGAAGGCGTTGACGTACGGCTGGCCGTAGTCGGTGACGCCGACCAGGGAAAAAATGGCCATGCCGCGGCCGTCGAGGCTGAGGCGGTCGTGGTCGTTCTTGTAATAGTCGAAGACCTTCGCGGCCGCCCAGTGCGCGTCGACGGCTCCGGCCTCGGTGGTGTCGGCGGTGAACTCGGGGGTGGGCGAGTTGAACTCCTTGACGTTGACGGGCCACGACCCGACGACGTCACTGACCCGCTCGTTGCGCCCGTCGAAGGTGGACAGGGTGTTCGCGTCGTACTCGTACTCGGGGTCGATGGGCAGCCGGGTGCGGTCCCGCAGCAGGTAGCGGCCGTTCGCCTCGTCGTGGAAGACGTCGAGCGGGACGGTGGTGCCGTCGAGGCGGACACCGCTGCCCGGTACGTCGGGTCCGGCGGCGGCGGACGGCTCCTCGGCCGCGGTCGTCTTCCGGGCGGCCTCCTCCCCGCCGCTCGCCTGTGACGGTGCTGTGAACGTCTTGATACCGCTGTAGTCGAGGACCGGATATCCGGCGGCGGCGTCCACGTACACCTCCCGCAGCACGGGTTCGCCCGTCGCGGGGTCCGCGCCGCGCACGGTGACGTGCTGGGTGAGGACGCCCGTGCCCCGGGGGACGACGACGAGTCCCTTGGCGGTGCCCTCAAGGGGTGAGCTGTCCTCCTCGCCCTCTGCCGGTGCCCTGGTGAGGTGGCGGTCGCCGAGGTCGTCGAGGACGCGGTCGACGGCGCGCTCGACGGCGAGTTCCTCGTCGATCCCGGCCGTCGTGCCGGTGGTCAGCCCGGTGAAGTACTTGCCGGAGGTGCCGGTGACGACGCGCTCGCCGTCGTCCTTCTCCATCCGGACGATGTACTGGCCGCCCAGCACCGGCACCCCGTGGTGGCGCTGCTGGAGCCGTACGGTCTCCCGGTCCCCGGAGGTGGTGGTCCCGGCGGGGACCAGGTCGCGTTCCGGGTGCTCGATCCGGTAGCGCTCCTGCCGTCCGTCCAGGTAGGTGCGGGCCGCGTCGGCCGCGCCGCCCCGCGCGGGGGCCTCCTCCCGGATGCCCCGCACCAGCGCCGGGGTGTCCGTCTCCGCTCCGGCGACGACCTCGCCCGGCACCGGGGGCGGCTCCGCCGCCGCGGCCGGTGTGCCCGGAACCACGAGTGCGACGGCGCCCAAGAGCGCCGCCGCACCTGATATACCGCTGAGCCGGGATCTTTGGCCCCCGCCCTGTCTGTCCTGTCTCCCTCGGTGACGCATGTCCGCAACCCCCCCGGTCGTCGGTCCCGCCGGTGGCGGTCACCCCCGGCGGAACGACATCGAAGCGGTGTCGCGCCGTCGTATCAACGGTGCCGGTGGGTCCAGGGATGACTTCCGGCCGGACGCGGTGCCGGAGTCAGCCGGGCGTCACCCGGGGGTCAGGAGACGGTGACGCGGTCGATGTCGGGGGCCCAGTCGGAGGTGTTGGCGATCGTGACGGAGTTGTCCGTGCCGCTGTCCAGGTCGAGGGTGACGGTGACCGAGCCGGGTGTCTCCCAGTCGGCGGTGGCGGGGAAGTCCACCGTCCGTGACGTGGAGCCGTCGACCCGGACCGTGGCCGAGCGGGCGACCGCGCTCGTGTACCGCACGGTCACCGTCCGCGTCCCGCCGTCGCCGCCGTCGACGTGCGGGAAGGTGAGGGTCGCGCCGTTGCCGATGTAGCCGACCTTGGCACCGCCGGAGCAGCCGGAGCAGCCGGCGACCACGGCGGTGCCGGTGAGGGTGTTGCCGGCGGCCTCCGCCTCGTAGCCGGCCGGACCGGTGGTGCCGTCGGAGCCGACGGTCATCGCGCCGAGGTCGAGCCAGCCGTCCGCGTTCTGGCCCGCGTTGGCGAACCGCAGCTTCTTGGCGGCGGAGCTGACGTCCTCCAGGGGGTTCTTGGCCTTCATGACGAGCCGGTAGCCGCCGGCGGTGACGCCGCTGAGGTCGATGTCGGAGTCGAAGTACCGGTCGTGGCCGTAGTCGAGGTAGGCCGGGTCGGCGCCGACGCCCCAGTCGGGGAAGGCGCGGATCTTCTCGGGCATGACCTCGCGCAGGTCCCAGGGGGTGTCCCAGCTCTTGACGACGTTGCCGGCGGAGTCCTTCAGGCCGAGGCTGACCGTCCAGGGGTAGTAGAACGGGGCGACGCCGTCGTTGCCGATCCGGACGCCGACGGTGGTGGTGCCGGACGCGGTGTCGTGGAAGTGGGCGCTGTCGACGGCGAGGTCGTAGCCCATGAGCCGGACGGCGGCCGCCACGTCCGGGTCGGAGGCGGAGTAGCCGGAGCTCTGCTCGTTCATCTTCCAGGTGGTGTGCTCCAGTTCGATGCACGCCTGCATGTCGTCCACGTCGCCGGAGCCTCCCGGCCAGTGGTCGAAGGCCCTGGTCTGGATCTCCGGGCGGACCTCACCGCCCATGGAGGCGGTGGTCCAGCGGTTCTCCACACCGCGTTCGACGGCCCGCTGGAGCTGGGAGTACGAGGCGCCGCCCAGCGATTCGGGCAGGGTGACCCCGGCGAGCGGACTGCCCTCGCGGTAGCAGAACGAGTCGTCGTGGAAACCGACGGAGGGCAGGTCGGCGGCGGCGCCGCCCGCCGAGTCGGGGTAGCGCACCTCCAGCTCGGTGCGGGTGAAGGCGGTGGCGTAGGCCCGCATGATCTCGGTGCCGTGGGCGTCGGTGGGCATGTAGTCCGGCAGGCCGTCACCGGTGTCGGTGTCGTAGGGCCAGGTGTGCCACTCGCCCCAGAGGCCGATCAGGCCCATGTGGATGTAGCCGATGCGCGGGTCGCCGTCGTAGCGGGCGCCGAAGGCGGCGATGAAGTCCTTCAGCCCGTCCAGCAGGTAGGCGTTGTCGTAGTCGGGGCTGGTGGTGCCCCACTCGGCGTTGGTGCGGTAGTCGACGTGACCGTCGAAGCACGGGGGGATGGCGTTGGACGGATGGGCGCCGGCGTCGCCCGGGTACTCGAGGTAGAAGCGCAGGGCGGTCTGGTTGCCGTAGGAGGCGCTCTCGTCGAGGGCGCTGTCCAGCACGCTCCAGTCGTACGCCGAGCAGTCGTCAGGGTCGTTCATGACCTCGGAGAGCCCGAAGTAGCTCCAGGTCAGGGAGTGCGGGTAGCCCGTGTTCTGGTCGGCTCCGGGCTGGTAGAAGCGGGCGAAGCCCTTGAGCGGGTTGTCCACCGGGGCGTCGGCGCGGGTGAGGGTGTGGACCGGCAGCGAGGGGTCCGGGTCGGGGCCGGGGTCCGGCCGCTCCGGCACGCCCGCGGCGGCGGTGCCGGCTGTCCCGGCGGTGGCTCCGGCTGTCCCGGCCGCCGGGGCCGCGGACGCGGTGAGCGGCAGCGCGGCCAGCCCGAGGGCGAGGGCCGTGGAACAGAACGCGGACAGCAGTCGTCTGCCGCGTCGGTGGGCGAAGGTGCGCATGCGGTCAGCCTCCGGGGGGCGGGTGGGAAACCCTGCCGACGCCGGCCGTCAACGGGGACGTAACCCGCCTTGTTATGCGCCAGCATTGACAAAGTTTCACTGTTGCTCATCAATATGTTGTCCACGGTGCCCCACTGGCAAGAGGTGCGGCGCAGATCCCTTCGGAGGGGAACCATGGGCGCACGCACAGCGGTGGCGCCACCGCAGAAGAGCGTCGGCTCGTCACCCGGCGGCTCCGCAGGACCGGCGGGACCGCGGCGGCCCCGGGACGACCGGAAGGCGGCGTGGCTGTTCCTGACCCCCGCGCTGCTGGGCTTCGCGCTCTTCTACGCGTATCCGACCGTGCGGGGCGTGTACTACTCGCTGACCGACTACAACCTGCTCGGCACGCCGAACTTCACCGGCGCGGAGAACTACCGGCACCTCGTCACCGACGACCAGTTCTGGCACGCGCTCCAGGTCACCGGCTACTACGTGGTGGTCAACATCGGGTCCCAGACCCTGATGGCGCTGCTGCTGGCCGCGCTGATGCACCGGCTGACCCGCTCGGTGATGCTGCGTGCGATGCTGCTGGTGCCCTGGCTGGTCCCCAACGTCACCGTCGGTCTGCTGTGGATGTGGCTGCTCGACACCAACCTGGGCTTCGTCAACCACCTCCTCAGCGCGCTGGGCCTGGGCACCACCAGCTTCTTCTTCGATCCCGACTGGGCCATGGGGTCCATCGCCGTCGTCAACGCGTGGGCGTACACCGGCTACACGGCGCTGCTGCTCTACGCCGGCATGCTCCAGGTCCCCCAGTACCTGTACGAGAGCGCGTCCCTGGACGGCGCCGGTGAGATACGGATGTTCACCAGGATCACGCTGCCGCTGCTGCGTCCGGTGCTCGCGCTGGTGCTGGTGGTGTCGCTGATCGGCTCGTTCCAGATCTTCGACACGATCGCGGTGACCACGCAGGGCGGGCCGGTGGGCGCCACCCGGGTCATCTACTACTACATCTACGAACAGGCCTTCGCCTACTTCCACATGGGCTACGCCTCCGCCGTGGCCGTGGTGCTCGCCCTGATCCTCGGCGTGCTGACCGCGGTGCAGATGCGCCTGCTGCGCGCCTCCCGCTCGGACCTGGCCTGAGGAGCACGACCATGACACGCACCCTGACCAAGGTCTCCCCCGGCCGGATCGCCGCCTGGGCGGTCCTGGTGGCCGCGCTGGTCGCGACGGTCTTCCCCTTCTACTGGATGGTCCGCACCGCCCTGACCCCGGCGGCCGACCTCTACACCGACTCCACCTCGCTGGTCCCCCAGCACCCCACGATGATCAACTTCATGCGGGTGCTCGGGCTGACCAGCCAGGAGGAGGCGATGGCGGCCGGCGGCTCGGGCGCGCAGGTGGACTTCCTGCGGTACCTGCTCAACTCCGTGGTGTACAGCGGGCTGATCGCCGTGCTCCAGACGCTGTTCTGCGCGATGGCCGGGTACGCCTTCGCCCGGCTGCGCTTCCCCGGCCGGAACGCCGTCTTCGGCGTGCTCATCGCGGCCCTCATGGTGCCGCCGATCTTCACCCTCATGCCCAACTTCGTCCTGGTGAAGGACCTGGGCTGGCTCAACACCTTCACCGGCATGGTCGCGCCGACCGTGCTGATGACACCGTTCGCGGTCTTCTTCCTGCGCCAGTTCTTCCTGTCGGTCCCGCGTGAGGTGGAGGAGGCGGCGATCCTGGACGGCGTCGGCGCCTGGGGCCTGTTCTGGAAGGTCGTGCTGCCGATGAGCCGGGGCCCGCTCCTCACCATCGGCCTCACCACCACCGTCTGGGCGTGGAAGGACTACCTGTGGCCGCTGCTGACCGGCCGTGAGGAGGAGACCCGGGTGCTCACCGTCGCGCTCGGTATCTTCCAGCAGCAGTCGCCCAACGTGGCGCCCGACTGGACGGGCCTGATGGCCGGTTCGGCGCTCTCGGTGCTGCCCGTCCTGGTCCTGCTGATCCTGCTCGGCCGCCGGCTGGTCGAGTCGCTCAACTTCACCGGCGGCAAGTAGACCGCCCCGCGACACGAGCAAGAGCGGTACGAGCAAGAGAGGCCCTTCCCCGATGAAACCCCTGCGCGTGCGCGCCGGCGCGGCCCTGCTGTGTCTGGCGGCCTCCGCCACCCTCGTCTCCTGCGGCGGCTCCGACGACGTCGCCGCCGACGGCACCGTCACCCTGGACTACTGGCTGTGGGACGACCGCCAGCTCCCCGCCTACCAGGACTGCGCGGTCGCCTTCCACGAGGCCAACCCCAAGATCAAGATCAAGATCACCCAGACGGCCTGGACGCAGTACTGGCAGAACCTCACCACCCAGCTGGTCTCCGGGGACGCCCCGGACGTCTGGGTCAATCAGGCCACCTACTCCCCGACCTACGCCTCCGGCGGGCAGATCCTCGACCTCCAGCCCTACGTGGAGCGGGACAAGGTCGACCTGTCCGGTTTCCAGCCCGGCCTCACCGAGCCCTGGACCAGGGACGGCAAGCGCTACGGCCTGCCCAAGGACTGGGACACCGTGGCCATCGTCTACAACACCGCGATGCTGAAGAAGCAGGGCGTGGACGCGGCCGAGCTGAACGACCTGACCTGGAACCCCGCCGACGGCGGCACCATGGAGGAGGTCATCGCCAAGGCCACCCTCGACACCGAGGGCCGCAACGGCCTCGACCCGGAGTTCGACAAGAACCACGTCGCCGTCTACGGCTTCCTGCCCGAGTGGGAGGACGGCGCCACCGGACAGAACGGCTGGGGCGGGTTCGCCGCCTCCAACGGCTTCGAGTACCTGGACGAGAACCCCTGGGGCACGCACGCCCAGTACGACGACCCCAAGCTCGTCGAGACCCTCGACTGGTTCAAGCACCTGATCGCGAAGGGGTACGCGCCGAGCCTCGCCCAGCGGTCGAAGCTGGCCAACTCCGAACTGCTCGCCGCGGGCAAGGGCGCCATGACGCTCGCGGGTTCCTTCGCCATCTCCACCTACACCGGCCCCAACGTGAAGCAGGACTTCGACTTCGCGCCCATGCCGACCGGTCCGGCGGGCCGCAAGACCGCCATCAACGGCCTGTCGGACGCCGTCTGGGCCGGCACCCCGCACAAGGAACAGGCGTGGCAGTGGGCCAAGTTCCTGGCCTCCCCCGAGTGCCAGAACCTGGTCGCGAGCCACACCGTCGTCTTCCCCTCGCTCACCTCGGCCACCGAGAAGACCCTCGCCGCCTACCACGACAAGGGCGAGGACGTGTCGGTCTTCACCGACGCCGCCGCCACCGAGGGCGGCACCTTCCTGCTGCCCATCACCGACAACGGCACCGAGATCGGCCCCATCGTCCAGGACGCCGTCCAGTCCGCGATCCTCGGCCAGACCCCCACCGAAGAGGCCATGAAGACGGCGAACGACAAGGTCGACGCCCTCTTGCAGTAGCCGGCCCCGCAGGTACATCCCATTTCGTCACACAAGGAGATCCATGGCCCAGCTCGTAGAACTCGGCGGGCGGACCCTCGCCGTCGAGCTCGAAGGCGACGCACCGCCCCAGGCCGTCGACGGCGGCCTGCTGCTGCCACCCGGCCGGGCGGCGGTGCTGCACGGGCTCGGGGACGCGCTCTTCTACCGCCACGGCCACAACTCGTGGAGCCCGTGCGGCTGGCGCCGGCTCTCGGAGCCGCCGCTGCGCATCGAGAGCGCCGACCGCCGGCTCACCGCCGACGACACCGTGTGGGACGACCCCGCCCGGCACCACTCCTCCGCCGTCGCCGCCCTGGAAGGGCCCGACGGGCAGGTGCTCCTGCTCGGCGCGCTCGGCCTCGACATCCCCCGGCTGACCGCCGACCGGGACACGCTCGTCGGCTGGTACGAGCATGACGGCGCCCCCTGGTTCCTCGCGCTCGGCACCGAGGAGGAGGTGTTCGCCGCCTACACCCGGCACCTCGCCGGCCGGCTCGGCAGCAGCGACAAGCGCGCCGGCGACGTGTGGTGCAGCTGGTACGCGTACTACGAGAACATCACCGAGGAGCAGCTCACCAAGGACGTCACCGCGCTGCGCGGGCTCCCCTTCGACGTCGTCCAGGTCGACGACGGCTGGGAGCGGGCCGTGGGCGACTGGGAGGCCAACGACAAGTTCCCCTCGGGGATGCGGGCGCTGGCCGACCGGATCACGGACGCGGGGCTGCGGCCCGGCCTGTGGATCGCCCCGTTCATCGTCCTGCCCCACTCCCGCACCGCCCGGGAGCGGCCGGAGCTGCTGCTGCGCGACGAGCACGGCGAGCCGGTCGTCGCCGGGCACAACTGGGACGTCGGCTACTGGGCGCTGGACCTCACCCTGCCCGCGGCTCAGGAGCACCTGCGGGAGATGATCCACCGGGTCGTCCACGAGTGGGGGTTCACCTACCTCAAGCTCGACTTCGTGCAGGGCGGCGCGGTGCCCGGTGTCCGGTCGGCGGACGTCGGCCGGGAGGCGGCCTACCGCACCGGCCTGGAGATCATCCGGGAGGCGGCGGGCCCGGACGCCTACCTGCTCGGCAGCGGCGCCCCGCTGCTGCCCTCCCTCGGGCTGGTCGACGGCATCCGCAGCGGCCCGGACGTGGCGCCGATGTGGGAGCACTACGCCACGCGTGACCCGTCCGACGCGCTGGCCCGCAACGCCGTCGTCAACACCGTGCACCGGCTGTGGCAGTCGCCGCTCCTGGAGGTCGACCCGGACGTCGTGTACTTCCGCAGCCGGCTCAACCTCCTCACCGACCAGCAGCAGGGCCTGCTGCGCGACCTCGCCGACATCTGCGGGTTCCGGGCGGTGTCCGACCCGCCGGGGTGGCTGCGCCCCGAGGAACTCGACGCGCTCCAGGCGTACTTGACGTCCCGGCCCGAGGTGCTGAGGCTCGGCCGGTACCGGTTCTCGCTGGACGGGCGGGAGGTGGACTTCACCTCGGCCGTGACCCCCGGCGAGGAGCAGCGGTATCCGATCGCCTGACCGCTTATTGCACACGGCCACCGCAATGAATTAGTAAACTGCTCAGCATTATTAGGCGGTGGCCACCGCAACGCCTCCAGGGAGCACCAAGCATGGCGACGACCGGAACGGACATGTCCCGGATGCGGGAGATGAACCAGCTGTCCATCGTGGGGGCGCTGCGCGGCAACCCGCCGTCCACGGTCACCGAACTGGCGGGCCGGGCCGGGCTGTCCCGTCCCGCGGTGGACGTGCTGGTGCAGGCTCTGGTCGCGGACGGCTGGGCGGAGGTCGAGGAGCCGGGCGCCAGCAGTGTGGTGGGGCGGCCGGCCCGCCGCTACCGGTTCAGGGCCACCGCGGGGCACGTGCTCGGCATCGACATCGGCGTGCACAAGATCCTCGTCGTGCTCAGCGACCTGGAGGGCCGGCTGGTGCGGACCGTGCGCCACCCGGCCGATCCGCGGGCGGCACCCGCGGCGCGGCTCGCGGCGGTCGACCATGTCATCGACGAGGTGCTGGCGGGGGCGGGCATGGTCCCGGCCGACATCTGGGCGGTGACCGTCGGGGTGACCGGGCCGGTCGACGGCAGCGGCCGGACCTCGCTGTCCAGCCCGCTGCCCGGCTGGAGCGAGGCCGACCCGGCCGCGCACCTCGCGGCCCGGTTCCCCTGCCCGGTGCGGGTGGAGAACGACTGCAAGCTCGCCGCCGTCGCCGAACGCTGGAACGGTGTCGCGCAGGACGCCGACGACATCGTCTACCTCCTCGCCGGGCTGCGCACCGGCGCCGGTCTCATCCTGGACGGCACCCTGCGCCGCGGGCACGGGGGCGCCGCGGGCGAGATCGGCGCGCTGAAGGCCGTACGGTGGCTCAGCGCACCGGAGCACCTTCAGTCCTGCCCGGGGGCGCCGGCGACGGCCGCGCCGGGCGAGGCGGCTGCGTGGGTGTTCCAGGCAGCCCGGGAAGGCGACCGGGACGCGCGGACGGCCGTCCGGCGCTACACCCGCGACCTCGCGGTGGGCGTCGCCGCGCTGGTGCTCGCCCTCGATCCGCAGGTCGTCGTGTACGGCGGCGGGTTCTCCCGCTCCGCCGACGTGGTCCTGGGGCCGCTGCGCCGTGAACTGACCAAGCACTGTCTGCGCCTGCCGGAGCTGCGCGCCTCCACCCTCGGCGACGAGAGCGTGGCCCTGGGGGCGGTGCGGCTGGCGCTGGACGAGGTCGACAGCAGGCTGCTGAGCGACGGGCTGGCGCCCCCGAGCGCGCCACGACGTTAGCGGGCCACGGGTGCGAGACCGTACCCGGGCCCCGGAGCAGGAACGAAGGGACAACCCAGTGAGCACCCGTGACCAGATACCGACGGCCCCGCTGCGGGTCGGCGTGGTAGGTGTCGGCCAGCGCGCGGACATGGCCGCGCTGGTGAACCGCTCCGGCACCGCCAGGATCGTGTCGTGCGCCGACCCGGACCCGAGGGGCCGCGAGGACGCGCGCCGGCTGTTCGGCGACGACGTGGTGGTGCACGAGAGGTACGAGCGGATGCTCGACGACGGGCTGGACGCCGTGTTCGTCCTCACCCCGGACCACCTGCACACCCGGCCCGCGCTGTTCTTCCTGGCGGCGGGGGTGGCGGTGTTCGTGGAGAAGCCGCTGACCATCACGGTCGCCGACTGCGACGAGCTGCTCGGGGCCGCGTTCCGCTCCCGCACCCGGCTGTACGTGGGACACAACCTGCGTCACCTGCCGATGCTGCGGCGGATGCGCGAGCTGATCGACGACGGCGCGATCGGCCGGGTCCGCGCGGTGTGGTGCCGGCACTTCGTCGGGCACGGCGGGGACTACTACTTCAAGGACTGGCACGCGGAGCGGGCCCGCACCACCGGGCTGCTGCTGCAGAAGGGCGCCCATGACCTGGACGTCATCCACTGGCTCGCCGGGGGCTACTCCCGCAACGTGGTCGCCCAGGGCGACCTGGCCGTCTACGGCGGCAACCCGCGCCGTGCCACCCGGGAGACGGTGCCGCCCGGACAGCGCATGCCGGACTGGTTCGACCCGGACGTGTGGCCGCCGTCCGCGCTGCGCGACCTCAACCCCGTCGTGGACGTCGAGGACATCAGCATGATGCTGGCCCGGCTGGACAACGGGGTGCTCGCCAGTTATCAGCAGTGCCACTTCACGCCGGACTACTGGCGCAACTACACGGTCATCGGGGACGAGGGCCGACTGGAGAACTTCGGCGACGGCATCGACGGCGACCCGGCCCGGGTGGACGTGTGGAACCTGCGCCGCTCCGGTTACCGCGCCGACGCCGACCTGTCCGTCCCGGTCGTGGCGCCGGCCGAGGACACGCACGGCGGTGCGGACCGGGCGCTGGTCGAGGAGTTCCTGCGCTTCGCGGCCGTCGGCGGCCCGACGGAGACCTCGCCGGTGGCGGCCCGCGAGGCGGTGGCCGCCGCGGTCGCGGCGACGACGTCGCTCCGGTCGGACGGCGCCCCGGTCGACGTCCCCGCCCTCGACCCGGAGCTGGTCCGGTACTTCGACGGGCACCAGCCGGCCGCGGCGCCGGCGGACGCGGTCTGAAGCCTTCAGAACCGGGCCCGCCACAGGTCGCGGAGGAGGGCGATCTCCGCCATGTGGTGGATGAATTCGAGGTTGGAGCCCGCGAGCACGTCGGCGAACAGGTCGTCGGCGTGCGAGCCGTAGGGGTAGCGGGAGAAGCCGACCGTGTCGAGCTGCTCGTCGCTCACGCCGCCGACGGCGGTGCGCCAGCGGTCGACGACCGTCCAGAACCCGTCGAGGGTCGCCGCGGCGGAGGGGAGGAAGTCGACCATCAGCTTGGGGTCGCGGCGGCGTTCGCCGAAGGCCCACTCCCACTCGCCCGCGAAGCTGTAGTGGAGGTGGCCGAGGCGCCAGGCGATGGTCGTGACCGGGGCCGCGTCGGGTTCCGGCGGGGCGCCGGTGCGGGCGAGGACCTCCTCGACCCGGGCGACGCTCACGCTCCAGTCGTCGGCGATCCTCCGCACCGTCATGCCGGCGGCGGCCTGCCGGGCGACCTCGGCGTACTCGCTCGCCGGGATGTCCGGGGCGCCCTTGTCCAGGACCCACTCCCCCGGTCCGAAGGCCAGGGGGGTCGTCGCCTCCGCCCGGCGCCGGACGGACCAGCAGCCGGGGACGGGTTCCCAGAGGTACTCCTCGTCGCCCAGTCCCCTCAGCCGTACCTCGGCCATCTCCCTGGCGTGGTCGAACTGCTCCAGGAGGACGCGCAGACGGCCGCTCCCCTCGGTTCCCATGGTCCGGCTCCCCTCGTGGTGGCACGGTGCTCAGGCGGACGGTAACGGCTCGCGCGGCGCCGGCGCGAGCCGATTACCCGTCCGCGCGGGCCGGCCGGCGGGTCAGGCGCCCGCCGCCGCGGCGGCCCGGCCGGTCTGGCGGCCGGAGAAGAGGCAGCCGCCGAGGAAGGTGCCTTCGAGCGACCGGTACCCGTGCACCCCTCCCCCGCCGAACCCGGCGGCCTCGCCCGCGGCCCAGAGCCCCGAGACCGGCGCGCCGTCGGCGTCGAGGACCCGGCCGGAGAGGTCGGTCTGGAGCCCGCCGAGGGTCTTGCGGCTGAGCAGGTTGAGCCGGACGGCGATCAGCGGCCCGGCGGCCGGGTCGAGGATCCTGTGCAGGTCGACGGTGCGGGAGAGGTCGTCTCCGACGTAGGCCGAGGAGTTGCGGATGCCCATGATCTGGACGTCCTTGCCGAACCGGTTGTCCACCTCGCGGTCGCGCGCGGTGATCTGCCGCTTCAGCTCGGCGGCGTCGAGGAGGCCGTCACCGGTGAGCTTGTTCATGCCCGCGACGAGTTTCTCCAGGGTGTCCGCGACGACGAAGTCCTCGCCCTTGTCGAGGAACCTCTGGATCGGTGCCGGGGTCTGGTTGAGGATGCGGTTGGCCAGGTAGGCGACGAGGTTCTTGTCGGTGAGTTCCGGGTTCTGCTCCGACCCGGAGAGGGTGAACTCCTTCTTGACGATGCGCAGGTTGAGCACGAACCACGAGTAGTCGTACCCCGTGTCCTTGATCATTTTGAGAGTGCCGAGGGTGTCGTAGCCGGGGATGGCGGGGGTCGGGAAGCGGCGGCCCTTGGCGTCGAACCAGAGTGAGGACGGCGCGGGCAGGATGCGGATGCCGTGGCCGGGCCAGAGGGGGGTGTGGTTCTTCAGGCCCTCGGTGTAGTGCCACATCCGGTCCCGGTTGACCAGGCGGGCCCCGGCGCGTTCGGCGATGCCGAGCATCCGGCCGTCCACGTGCGCGGGGACGCCGGTGACCATGGTGCGCGGGGCGGGGCCCAGCCGGCTCGGCCAGTTCTGCCGGACGAGGTCCAGGTTGCCGCCGATGCCGCCGGAGGTGACGATCACGATCGGCGCCTTCAGTTCGAAGGAGCCGACGACGGTACGGGAGCTGGCGGTGCCGCGCGGCGCGCTGCTCGGCTGCAGCACGGAGCCGCGTACGCCGGTCACCGCGCCGGCGGTGGTGACGAGTTCGTCGACCTGGTGCCGGAATCTGAAGGTGACCAGGCCCTTGGCCGCGGCGGCGCGGACCCGCTTCTCGAAGGGCTCCATCACGGCCGGCCCGGTGCCGAGGGTGACGTGGAAGCGCGGCACCGAGTTGCCGGGGCCGGTGGAGAGCTGGCCGCCGCGTTCGGCCCAGCCCACGATCGGGACCCAGCTCATGCCCATCCCGGCGAGCCAGGAGCGCTTCTCCCCGGCGGCGAACTCCAGGTAGGCGTCGGCCCATCTGCTGCCCCAGTAGTCCTCGCCGAGCCGGTCGTCGACGCCCCGGTCGAAGCCGGCGGTGCCGAGCCAGTCCTGGCGGGCCAGTTCGAGGGAGTCCTTGATGCCGCAGAGCCGCTGCTCGACGGAGTCGATCAGGAAGAGCCCGCCGAACGACCAGTACGCCTGGCCGCCGAGGCTCGCCTCCGGTTCCTGGTCGAGGAGGAGCACCTTGCGTCCGGCGGCGGCCAGTTCGGAGGTGGCGACGAGTCCGGCGAGGCCGCCGCCCACGACGATGACGTCCGCGTCCGCCGCCGCCGCGGAACCGGGCGCCGCCGCGGCGGGGGTGGCCCGCAGGGTGGCGCCGGCCGCGACCACACCGCCCGCCACCTGGAGGGCGTGCCGTCGGCTGAGCGGTGTGCGGTGCTGGGTCTCGTCCACGGTCGTAACCCCTTCGGATACGGGAGATCCCTGGGGACTCCCCGCGGGAATCCCCACCGGCAGGATTGATGCGATCACGACAACCGCACGCCGGGTTACCGAAGGTAAGCACGGGTCGGGAGGTACGCAAGACCCCGGACCCGTCCCGGACCCGTCCCAGACTCGCCCCGGACCCGTCGCGGACTCGCCCCGGGTGCTTTCCGGCCGGTCGCCCCGGTCACCCCGACGGCCGTGCGCCGAGGTCCCGGGCGGCGGCCAGCGCGCGGTGCCAGCGGGCGACGGTCCGGGTCCGCGCCGCCGCGTCCCCGGACGGGGCGAAGACGCACAGGTCCCGGTCGGCCCGCTCCTCCAGGTCACGCCGGGTCCACAGGCCGAGGCCGAGGCCGGCGAGGTGCGCGGCTCCGGCGGCGGACAGGTCGTGGTGCGCGGCCCGTGCCACGACGACGTCCGAGACGTCGGCCTGGGTCCGCATCAGCACGTCGCTCCGGCTGAGTCCGCCGTCGGCGACGACGCGCCGCGCCGGGGGCAGGGCGGCCAGTACGTCGTTCACCTGGTACGCCACCGAGTCGAGCGCGGCGCGGGCGAGCCGCTCCCGCCCGGTGTCCAGGCCGAACCCGGTGAGCACCGGCACGGCCCGCGCGTCCCACCAGGGTGCTCCCAGGCCGCCGAACGCCGGTACCAGGGTGACCTCCCCGGCGTCCGCGCCCTCCGCCAGCTCCACGATCCCAGCGGCCGGGACGCCGAGGAGCGCGCCGAGCCAGGCGAGGGTGCGTCCGGTGGAGCGGATGTTGGCCTCCCGGGCGTGCACGGGCCGGCCCGTCGACCAGGCGATGGTGCCGCACACCTCCCCCGCCGGCTCCGGCGCCCCCGCCGGCTCGGGCTCCCCCACCGTCATGGCGGAGGAGCCGGTCCCGTAGGTGACCTTGACGGTGCCGGGCCGCCAGCCGGCGTGGGCGAAGAGCGCGGCGTGGGAGTCGCCCAGCACGGCCCGCAGCGGGGTGCCGTCGGCGAGCGGCGGCAGGCCGCGGACCGTGCCGAACGGCCCGTCGGACGGCACGACCCGGCCGAGCGCGGCGCGCGGCACGTCGAACGCCGCCAGCAGCCCGTCGTCCCAGTCGCCGGTGGCCAGGTCGAGGAGCTGGGTGCGGGAGGCGTTGCCGATCTCGGTGTCCGCCCGGCCGGTGAAGGTGTGCAGCAGGTAGGCGTCCACGGTGCCCAGGCGGAGCGTCCCGGCGCCGCTCAGGGCGCGGTCCGGGTCGTGGGCGTCGAGGAGGGCGGCCATCTTCGGGGCGGAGAACATCGGGTCGAGCGGGAGTCCGGTGCGCCGCTGGATCTCCGCGCCCGCCCCGGCGCGTGCCAGCCGGGCCAGCCGGTCGCCGCCCCGCTGGTCCTGCCAGCTGACCAGCGGGGCGACGGGACGTCCGGTGGCGGCCTCCCACAGCACCACGGACTCGCGCTGGGTGCTGAGCGCGAGACCCTCGACGGAGTGCGGGTCGTGGCCCTCCAGACAGGCGGCGACGGCGGTGCGGACGCTGTCGACCAGCGCGCCGGGGTCCTGTTCGACCAGGCCGGGGCCCGGGTGGGTCTCGGCCAGGGGCACGGCGGCGCGGGCCACCACGGCTCCGGCGGTGTCCAGCAGGAGCGCCTTGGTGGAGCCGGTGCCCTGGTCGACGGCGAGCACGTACGGTCCCATCAGCGCCGCCCCACGACCTCGCGGGCGGCCTCGGCGAGCCCGGCGGCGTTCAGTCCGAAGTGGTCGAGCAGGAACGCGGCGTCGCCGGTCGGGGCGTACGCGTCCACGCCCAGCAGGCGCATCGGCACGGGGTGGTGTTCGGCGACGACCCGGGCGACGGCGCTGCCGAGGCCGCCCGTGACGACGCCCTCCTCGGCGGTGACGACGGCACCGGTCTCCCGTGCGGCGGCCAGGACGGCGGCCTCGTCGAGGGGTTCGACGAAGGCCATGTTGAGCACGCGGGCCGTGAGGCCGTCCGCGGCGAGCAGGGCGGCGGCTTCGAGGGCGCGCGGGACGAGGGTGCCGACGGCGATGAGGGTGACGTCGCGGCCGTCGGCGAGGAGGGCGGCCCGGCCGGGTGCGAAGGGCGCGCCGTCGGGGGTGACGGCGGGCACCTGGGAGCGGGGGACGCGGAGGTAGGTGGGCCGGCCGGAGGCGGCGGCCCGGCGCACCGCGGCGCGGGTCTGCGCCGGGTCCGCGGGCACGATGATCTCCAGTCCCGGGATCGCGCGCAGCCAGGACAGGTCCTCGACGGAGTGGTGGGTGGGGCCGAGTGCGCCGTAGGCCATGCCGGGGCTCTGGCCGCACAGGACGACATGCCGCCCGGAGTACGCGACGTCGGCCTTGATCTGTTCCAGCGCGCGGCCGGTGAGGAAGGGCGCGGCGGCGGAGACGAAGGGCAGCAGTCCGGCGTTGGCGAGTCCGGCGGCGACGCCGACCATGTCCTGTTCGGCGATGCCCACGTCGACCAGCCGGCCGGGGAACTCCGCCCGGAAGCGGACGAGGTTGCCGGAGCCGACGGAGTCGTTGCAGACCACGACGATCCGGTCGTCGGCGCGGGCGAGGGCGGTGAGTTCGTCGGCGAAGTCCGCCCGGCAGTCGAAGACGGGGGTGGCGGCGAGGGTCATCGGTCCAGTTCCTCCAGGGCCAGGCGGACCTGTTCGCCGGTGGGTACCTTGTGGTGCCACTCGACGCGGTCCTCCATGAACGACACGCCCTTGCCCTTGACCGTGTGCGCGATCACCGCGACCGGCCGGCCGGTGGTGGACGGCGCGTACGCCTCCTTGACGGCGCGGTGGTCGTGGCCGTCGACGGCGCGGACCTCCCAGCCGAACGCCTCCCACTTGGCGGCCAGGGGTTCCAGGGCGTTGGTGTCCTCGGTGCGGGCGCCCTGCTGGAGCCGGTTGCGGTCCACGACGGCCGTCAGGCGGTCCAGGCGGTGGTGGGCGGCGGCCATGGCGGCCTCCCAGTTGCTACCCTCCTGGAGTTCGCCGTCGCCGAGGACGACGAGGGTCCGCCAGGTCTCGCCGCGCAGCCTCGCGCCGAGGGCGCAGCCGGTGGCGACCGGGAGGCCGTGTCCGAGCGGGCCGGTGCTGGTCTCGACGCCGGGGACCTTCAGCCGGGCGGGGTGGCCGTTCAGCGGGGAGAGCGGGGCGGTGAACTCCCGTAACCGTTCCCGGGGGAAGAAGCCGCAGGTGGCGAGCGTCGCGTACAGGGCGGTGGCGCAGTGGCCCTTGCTGAGCACGATCCGGTCGCGAAGGGGGTGTTCCGGTTCGGCGGGGTACAGGCGCAGGGTGCCCCACACGGCGGTGACCAGCAGGTCGGTGACGGACAGGTCGCCGCCGACGTGTCCCAGGCCGGCCGCGCGGACGGTGGTGAGGACGTCACGGCGGACGGCGGCGGAGAGGCCGGCGAGTTCGGCGGCGGCCT
>NZ_JAVRHI010000189.1:0-24031 GCF_034105845.1 Streptomyces sp. CRN 30
CCAGTTCCCGGTAGGTCCAGGTGCGCCGCTCGGGTGCGGGGTCGACCAGGGCGGTCCGGTCGGGGTGGGCGGCGGCGCGCTCGCGCAGCATGCCGCCGAAGGTCTCCCCGCGCCAGTAGCCGGCGGCGCGGTAGCGCTCGGCGAACTCGGCCGGCCAGGTGGGGGAGTCCACACCGGGGGTGAGGGTCACAGCGATGCTCCAACAGCGTGCAGGAAGGTACGGAACTTGGCGGCGGTCTCCGCCGTCTCCGCCTCCGGGGTGGAGGCGGCCACGACCCCGGCGCCCGCGAACAGCCTGAGGGTGTCGCCCTCGGCCTCGGCACAGCGGATCGTCACGACCCACTCGCCGTCGCCGTCGGCGTCCTGCCAGCCGACCATGCCGGTGTAGGCGCCGCGGTCGAACGGCTCCGACTCGGCTATGACCCGGCGGGCCAGGTCGGTGGGGGTGCCGCACACCGCGGGCGTCGGGTGCAGCGCGGAGGCCAGGTCCAGGGCGGTGGTGTCCGGGCGGGCGAGTTCGCCGGTGACGGTCGTGGACAGGTGCCACATGGCGGCCGTGCGCACCAGCGTGGGCCGCTCGGGCACCTCCAGGGAGGCGCAGAACGGCGCCAGCGCCTCGCGTACGGCGGCCACCACCACGGCGTGCTCGTGCAGGTCCTTCTCGGACTCCAGGAGGGCCACCGCGCGGCGCACGTCCTCCGCGAGGTCCTCGCTGCGCGGCGCCGACCCGGCGAGGGGGTTGGCGGTCAGCAGGCCGCCCTGCCGGGCGACGAGCAGTTCGGGGCTGGCGCCGACCAGGGTCCGGCCGGGGCCGCTGGGCACGGCGAAGGTGTAGCCGGCCGGGTCGCGGCGGGCCAGCCGGCGCAGCATGGCCGGCAGGTCCGGCTCCTGCCCGGAGGTCAGCTCCAGGGTGCGGGCGAGGACGACCTTGTCGAACTCCCCGGCCCGCATCCGGGCCACCGCCGAGGCGACCGCCGCCCCGTAGACCGCGGCCTCCGGCACCTCGCGCACCCGCCAGTCGGGCCGGTCGCCCTCGTGCGGCACGGCGAGGGCCACCAGCGGGTCCTCGCGCAGCGGCGGCGCCCAGTGCACCGACTCGGGCACCGCGAGCGCGGACGGCCCGTCGGGGGCGAAGGGCAGCGCGCCGACGACGACCGGTGCGGCGTTCCCCGCGCGGCGCAGTCCGTCCAGTGTCTCCCGCACCCGCACGGCCGGGGGCCGGGAGTCGTCGGGGACCAGGGCGGTGGTGCCGCGGCCCAGCAGGGTCCGGCGGGGGGTGGCGAGGAAGCGGTCCGTGGTGGGGCGGTAGGCGTCGAGGAGGGAGGTCGCCGCGCCGGGGGAGACGGGCGTGGCGGTGGGGTCGTACGCGGTGGGTTCGTACGCGGTGGTGTCGTGCAGTGAAACGGACATGGCTGTCTCCAGTGGGGTGGGCGTGAGCCGGTGGATTCAGGCCCGCAGGGTCGCGCCGCCGTCGACGTACAGGTCGTGCATCGTGATGTGGCGGGCGCGGTCGGAGGCGAGGAAGACCACCGCGTCGGCGATGTCCGAGGGGTCGGCGATCCGGCCGAGCGGGATGCCCGTGCGGTAGGAGGCGAGGTCGCCCTCGACGACGCGGCGCACCGACGCCTCCTCCTCGCCGGCCGTCCACAGGGCGCGCTGCATGTCCGTCATGGTCGAGCCGGGGGAGACGGTGTTGCAGCGCACTCCCCGCCCGGCGACCTCAAGCCCCAGGCACTTGGTGAACATCACCGCGGCGGCCTTGGAGGCGGCGTAGGCGGCGAAGTTCGCCCGGGGGATGCCGCCCGCGTTGGAGGCGACGGTGACGATGGAGCCCCGGCCGCGCTCCGCCATCGGGCGGGAGACGGCCCGGGAGACGTGGAAGACACCGGTGGTGTTGACCGCGAAGTGCGCGGCCCAGTCGGCGTCGGTCAGTTCGGCGACCGGCGCGTCCCGCAGGATGCCGGCGACGTTCACGGCGATGTCGAGCGGGCCGAGCTCCGTCTCGGTCTCGTCGACGACTGCCTGGACGGCGGCGGCGTCGGTGACGTCGAGCCGCCGGGCGGTGACCCGTTCGCCGAGTTCACCGGCGAGTTCCTCGACGTGGGCGCCGTCGAGGTCGGTGGCGACGACCCGGACGCCCTCCTCGACGAGGGCCCTGACCACGGCGGCGCCGATGCCGCGTCCGGCGCCCGTCACGAGGGCGCGGCGGCCCTGAAGTCCGGCGGCGCTCATGAGGCCAGCGCCTTCGTGAGGTCGTCCAGGACGATCCGCGCGGCGAGCGGGCCGCCGGCGCTGTTCCAGGCGGAGCCCTCCACGACGACGACGTGGCCCTCCTCCTCGGCCTTCAGCTTGCCGAAGTTGGGCACCTTCTCGGCCTCGGCGTACGCCTTCTCGCCGTCGGCCTTGTCGCCGAGGGTGCCGAAGACCAGCCAGTCGGCGTCGATGGTGGAGAGCTTCTCCAGGCTGACCGGCTCGCTGTGCCCGGTGCCCACGCCCTGCTGGTCCTTCGGCCGGTCCAGGCCGAGGGCGGTGATCGTGGAGCCGACGTGGCCCACGCCGCGGCCGACGGCGGACGGGGCGCCGTTCTGCCAGCGGACCACGCTGACGGCCGCGCCCGCGTTGTCGCCGAGCTTGCCCTTGGTGGCGGCCACGTCGTCCTCGAAGCCGCTGACGATCTTCTCGGCCTCCGCCTTCTTGTTGAGGGCGTCGGCGGTGGCCGTGAAGGCCTTCTTCCAGTCCTCGTTGAGCTTGGCGGTGACCACCGTCGGGGCTATCGACTCCAACTTGTCGACCTGCGTCTTCACGGCCGTCGTCTCGTCGAGCAGGATCAGGTCGGGCTGGAGCGCCGCGACCTTCTCCATGTCGGCCTCGGCGACGGTGGCGACCACCTCGGACCCGGCCGCCTTGTCGGCGAGGTAGGTGGAGACGCCCTGCTGACCGCGGCCCGCGGTCGTGCCGACCGGCTCGACGCCGAGCGCGAGGGACGCGTCCAGGGTGGGCTCGCTCAGCGCGACGACCTTCTTCGGCTCGGACGGCACGTCGACCTCGCGGCCCGTGGCGTCGGTGATCTGACGGGTGCCCGACTCCTTGCCGCTCGCGCTGTCGCTGCCGCCGTCGTCACCGCCGCAGCCGGTCAGGAGCACCGCTCCCGTCAGCACGGCGGCGGCGGACGCCAGAAGGGTTCTGCGGGAGGAACGTGCACAGGACATGGAAGAGGGACTCCTCGGTGATGAGTGGATGGGTGAGGGGGGAGAGGGGGTACGGGGGTCAGTCGCCCAGCAGGCGGACCAGGCCGTCGGCGAGGGCGCCGTGCCAGCAGGCGTAGTCGTGGCCGCCGTTGTAGGCGTCGAGGGTGACCGGGTAGCCGGCGGCGCGCAGGGCGTCGTACAGGATGCGGCTGTGGTCGACCATGGAGCCCTCGTGCAGCCCGACGTCCAGGTGGACCGTCAGCGGGCGGCGCGGTACGGACCTGTAGCGCGCGACGAGCCACGGGTCGCCGTAAACGGGCGGTTTGGGTCCGGCCGGCGACGGCAGACCCGGCCGCCACCACAGGGAGGCGGACTGGGCGAGGACGTTGCCGAACCGGTCGGGCCGCAGGTGACCGGCGTACAGCGCGGTCATGCCACCGAGGCTCTGCCCGGCGACGACGGTCCGCCGGGGGTCGGTGGTGAGCGGCCAGCGGCCCGCGGCCCAGGGCAGCAACTCGTCGGCGAGGAACGTCACGAAGGGCTCACGGCCGCCGAGGTCGCGCCAGCGGGTGGTGCGGTCCACGGCGTCCGGCGCCACCACGACGAGCGGCGGCAGCGCCCCGTCGGCGATCATCGCGTCGAGGGTGCCGGCGAAGCCGAGCCGGCCGAACCACATGTCGCCGTCGCACAGGACGGCCACCGGCAGCGGCTCTCCGGCGTGCCGCTCGTGGCCCGGCGGCAGGTACACCCAGGTGTCCCGGTCGCCGACCGGCTCCGCGGCCCGTACCCGGTGGCGTTCGACCCGCCCGGCCGGCACCGGGTCCGGCCGGCCGGTCCACGGCTGGGCGGGGGCGTCGGGCAGGGCGAAGACCGAACTGTCGGCGGGCTGCCAGCGGGTCGCGACCGTACGCCGGTTGAGCGGATCGGCCGCGGTGTGCGCGGAGAGCGAACGCAGCCGCCTCTGGAGGGCGGCCGGGTCCGCCGGGGGCTCGCCGGGCGAGATGTCGGCGGCCAGCCGGTACGAACCGCGGTGGTCGGCGCGGAGCCTGAGCCCCAGGTGCCAGACGTCGGTGCCGGGCACCCGCCGGAGGAGGGATGCGGCCAGGTGGTCCCGGTCGGTGATGCGGTTGCCGGACAACAGCACCTGACGGGTGGCCCGGTGGCCGCGCCACAGGAACGTCACCGCGCGGTGGCCGGGCAGGCCGTCGATCTCCTCGACCAGCGGGGTGCCGAGCCGTTCCGCCTCGCGCCAGAACGCGGCGGCGAGCGCGGCCCGCCGGGCCGCGTCCGCCCCTTCCGTCTCCGCGAGGAGACGGGCGACGCGCGGTCCGGTGAGCCGGACCGGACGGACGTCCGGCGACGCATCGCTCGGGGCTGAACTGGGCAGGGTGGTCATCGGTGTTCTCCGTCAACCGCTGTCTGGGGGTATACAGGGGGCCGAACTGTTGACTAGATCGTCAACAGCACCGGTAAGGGTAGCCTAAGCTAACCACATGTCCTCTGAGATGTATGCACCGCACCGGCCGGACCCGGTGTCCGCCCACCGGTGCCGCCTCCGCACGGCGGAAGACCGGTGAGCGCCGCGACGGCCCCCGCGCCGCCGGACACGGCGCCCGGCACCCGCATCCCGCGCCGCCGGACGGCACTGCGCCCCGCCGGCCTGCTCCTCGGCCTGGTCCTGCTCGCGGCGGCGTTCGCCCTCTCCCTGGCCGTCGGCACCAAGGGAATCCCTCTCGACCAGGTCTGGTCCGGGCTGTTCAGCCCCTCCGGCACCGAGAACGACGCGATCGTGCGGGACCTCAGACTGCCGCGCACCCTCATCGGCGTCGCGGTCGGCGCGGCCCTCGGTCTCGGCGGCGCGGTCATGCAGACCCTGACCCGCAACCCCCTCGCCGACCCCGGGCTGCTCGGCGTCAACGCCGGCGCGTCCGCCGCCGTGGTCACCGCGATCGGGGTCCTCGGCATCACCTCGTTCACCGGGTACCTGTGGTTCGCGCTCGGCGGCGCGGCCTTCGCCGCCACCGCCGTCAACGCCCTCGGCGGCGGCCGCTGGGCCACCCCGGTCCGGCTCGCGCTCGCCGGAACGGCCGTCAACGCGGCCCTCTTCGGCTACGTCAACGGCCTCTCCCTGTGGCACCTCAGCACGCTGGACGAGATGCGGTACTGGTCGGTCGGCACCCTCGCCAAGCGCGACGCGTCGCTGCTGCTGACGGTGGCGCCGCTGCTCGTCGCCGGGGCCCTGCTCGCCTTCGCGCTGGCCCGGCCGCTCGGCGCGATCGCGCTCGGCGAGGACCACGCGCGGGCGCTGGGCACGCGCGTCAAGCGGGTCCGCGTCCTCTCCGTCGTCGCCGTCACCCTGCTGTGCGGCGCCGCGACGGCCGTGTGCGGGCCGATCGGCTTCGTCGGACTGATGATCCCGCACGCCGCCCGCGCGTTCTGCGGACCCGACCCGCGCTGGCTCATGCCGTACTGCGCGGTCTTCGCGCCCGTGCTGCTGCTCGTCTCGGACGTCGTCGGCCGGGTCGTCGTCGCGCCCTCCGAGATCGAGGTCGGCACCGTCACCGCGTTCCTCGGCGGACTCCTCTTCATCTACCTGGTACGACAGCGGAAGGTGGCTCAACTGTGAGCCCGCTGAAGGAGAAGCCGCGTCCGGCTCCACGCCTCGACCCGCGGCGTGGACTGCTGCGCACCGGACGCTGGTCGCTGCGGTTCGACACCCGCACCGTCCTCGTGTGCGCGGTGTTCGCCGTACTGACGGTCCTCGCCATGGTGCTGTCCATCGGGACCGGCACATACGCGCTGTCCCCCGCCGAGGTGGTGCGCACGCTGGCCGGCGACGGACCGCCGGGCGCGGAGTTCGTCGTCCTCGACCTCCGGCTGCCGCGCGCCCTGGTCGCCGCGCTGGTCGGGCTTGGGATGGGCATGGCGGGCGCGGTGTTCCAGTCGCTCACCCGCAACCCGCTCGGCAGCCCCGACATCATGGGCTTCGGCAACGGCGCCTCCGCCGGGGCGCTCGTCGCCATCATCGTCCTGGACGCCGGCGCCTCGCAGACGGCGTTCGGCGCGGTGTGCGGCGGCGTCGCCACCGCCGCGGCCGTCTATCTCCTCGCCTGGAAGCGGGGGGTCCACGGCTACCGGCTCGTGCTCGTCGGCATCGGCGCCTCCGCGGTGCTCGGCGCGGTCACCAGCTTCCTGTACCTGCGCGCCGACATCGGCAAGGCGGCCCAGGCGGCGAGCTGGACGATCGGCTCGCTCAACGCCCGCTCCTGGGGCGACGTCACCGTCGCGGCCCTCGGCCTCGTCCTCTTCGCCCCCGTGGTCCTGCTGTACGCGCGCCGCCTGACGCTGCTGGAGATGGGCGACGACACCGCCGCCGCGCTGGGTGTCCCGCCCGAGCGCAGCCGGCTGGTACTGATCGGCGCCGGTACGGGACTGACCGCGCTGGCCGTCGCGGCGGCCGGCCCGATCCCGTTCGTCGCGATGGCCGCGCCGCAACTGGCCCGCCGGGTGACCCGCGCGGCGGGCCCCAACCTCCTCCCCGCCGCCTGGATGGGCGCCCTCCTCGTGACGGCCGCCGACCTGACCACCCAACGGGTCACCGGCTCCGCACTGCTGCCGGTCGGAGTCCTCACGGGCGTGGCGGGCGGCGCGTATCTGGCGTGGCTGCTGCGGGGGGAGCGGAAGGGTGCCCGGCTGTGACGCCGGACGGGACCGGTCGCCCGATCTGCCGCCCACCCCGGCTTACCGTCGAGTAATATCGCGCGCCAGGCCCCCGAGGAGGAACCGTGTCCCGCTCCGAACGCTCGCCCCTGCTGCTCGCCGGCCTGCTGGCCACCGCGGGCATCGCCCACTTCGCCGCACCGCGCGTCTTCGACTCCATCGTCCCGCGCGCCCTGCCCGGCACCCCGCGCGCCTGGACCTACGCCAGCGGCGCCGCCGAACTCGCGCTGGCCGCCGGGATCGCCCTGCCCCGTACCCGCCCCCTGGCCGCCAGGACCGCGGCGGCCTTCTTCGTCGGGGTCTTCCCCGCCAACGTCAAGATGGCCGTGGACTGGCGCCACCGCCCCACCCCGCAGCGGGCCGCCGCCTACGGACGGCTGCCGCTGCAACTGCCGCTCGTCCTGTGGGCCCGCGGCGTCGCCCGGGGCGGGGAGGGCCGGTCATGAGCGTCCGCACCGGCGACACCGCCCCCGACTTCGCCCTGCCGGACGAGACCGGCACCGAACGGAGCCTGACCGCGCTGCTCGCCGACGGCCCGGTCGTGCTGTTCTTCTACCCGGCCGCGCTCACCGCCGGCTGCACCGCGGAGGCCTGCCACTTCCGCGACCTCGCCGCGGAGTTCGCCGCCGTCGGGGCCCGCCCCGTCGGCGTCAGCGGCGACGCCGTGGAACGCCAGGCCGAGTTCTCCGGGCGCCACTCGCTCGGCATGCCGCTGCTCTCCGACCCCGACGGCACGGTCCGTGACCTGTTCGGCGTACGCCGTGGCTTCAGCCTCGCGCCGACCAAGCGGGTCACCTTCGTCATCGCCCCGGACCGCACGGTGCTCGACGTCGTCCGCAGCGAGCTGCGGATGGCCGCGCACGCCGACCGGGCCCTCGCCGCCCTGCGCGCCCACCCGCGCGACGGTGGCTCCGGGACTGCCGCGGTTGATACCGGGACGTAAAGGGATGATCCTGGACGACATGGAGCACGCCTCCGCTGTGGCGATCGTGGACACCGACGGCCTGGTGACGGGGTGGAGCGAGGGCGCCCACCGCCTGACCGGGTACCCGGCCCGGGAAGCCGTGGGCCGGTCCGTGCGGGACCTGCTCGCCCCGGACGTCCCGGCCGCCGCCGTGTCCGCGCTGTCCGGCACGGTCCGGATGCGGCGTCGCGACGGTTCCACCGTGGAGCTGGCGCTGCGCGGCCGGCCGCTGCTGGGCGCGGACGGCGCCCCGAGCGGCTGGGTGGTCACCACCGGACCGCCGGACGACGGCCCCCTCGTCCTGACCGGCGAGACCTTCCAGCAGTCCTCCCTGTCGATGTCCGTGCACGACACCCGGCAGCGCTACCTCCGGGTCAACGACGCGGCGCTGCGGGTCCTCGGAGTGACCGAGGAGGACCTGCTCGGCCGTGACCTCTCCGAGGCCGTGGAGAGCGTCGAACTCGACGGCTCGGGCTTCCTGCGGCACCTGCGGCAGGTCGCCGAGACCAACCGGCCCGTCCGCTACGACACCCTCACCTCCGACCCCTCCCCCCTCGGCGCACACGCCTGGACGGTGGAGATGTGGCCGATCCGGGACGCCTCCGGCGAGGTGGCCGCCGTCGCCATGGCCGGGTTCGAGACCACCGACCAGTACCGCGCCCGGCAGCGGCTGGCCCTGCTGAACGAGGCCGCCACGGGCATCGGCACCACCCTCGACGTCGTCCGCACCGCCGAGGAGCTGATCGCCCTCCTCGTACCGCGCCTCGCCGACTTCGCCGCGGTCGACCTGCTCGACTGGGTGCTGGGCGAGCAGGAGCCGACGGAGGCGGCCGCCCTGGACGACGTGTCGCTGCGCAGGGCCGCCCACAGCACCGCCGTGGAGGACTTCCCCCGCCCCGTCGCCCATCTGGGCGAACCCGTCGTCCACCCGCCGTACGCGATGCCCGCGCGGGCGCTCAGGGAGGGCCGCGCGGTGCTCAGCGGCCCCGGCGACCCCGACTTCGACCGGTGGATGCGGCTGCGCGACGAGCAGATCCCGCACAACCGCGCCTACCACGCGGGCATCCGCTCGGCCCTCGCCGTACCGCTGCGGGCCCGCGGCACCGTCCTCGGCGTCGTCGTGCTGGCCCGCTCCGCCCCGCTGGACCCCTACGTCGCCGACGACGTGGTCCTGGTCGAGGAACTCGCCAGCCGCGCCGCCGTCTGCGTCGACAACGCCCGTCGGTTCGCCCGGGAGCGCGCCACCGCGCTCGCCCTCCAGCACAGCCTGCTCCCCACCGGCCTGCCGGGCCAGGCGGCGGTGGAGGTCGCCCACCGCTATCTGCCCTCCGCCTCGGCGGCCGGCATCGGCGGCGACTGGTTCGACGTCATCCCGCTCTCCGGCAGCCGGGTCGCGCTCGTCGTCGGCGACGTCGTCGGCCACGGCATCCCCTCCACCGCGACGATGGGCCGCCTGTGCACGGCGGTGCGCACCCTCGCCGACGTCGACCTGCCGCCCGACGAACTCCTCACCCACCTCGACGACCTCGTCACCCACCTCGCGGCGGGCGGCGGGGACGGCGGGAGCGACGAGGTCGCCGAGACCGGCGCGACCTGCCTCTACGCCGTCTACGACCCCGTCTCCCGCCGCCTGACCCTGGCCGCCGCGGGGCACCCGGCCCCCGCCGTCGTCCTGCCCGACGGCACTGTGCGGCTGGTCGCCATGACCGCGGGGCCGCCGCTCGGCGTCGGCGGCCTGCCGTTCGAGGCGACGGAGGTGGAACTGCCCGAGGGCTCCGTCGTCGCCCTGTACACCGACGGTCTGATCGAGGGCCGCGACCGCGACATCGACCAGGCCACCGCCGAGCTGTGCCGGGCGCTGACGGCCCCCGCGGCCTCGCTCGACACCCTGTGCGACACCGTGCTGAAGGCCGTGATGCCGAAGGACGCCGGGGACGACGTGGCCCTGCTGCTGGCCCGCACCCGGGCGCTCGGCGCCGACCAGGTCGCCACCTGGGACATCACCCAGGACCCCGCGCAGGTCGCCGCCACCCGCAACTCCGTCATGGAACGGCTGGCCTCCTGGGGACTCGGGGAGACCGCCTTCGTCACGGAACTGGTCGTCAGCGAGCTGGTCACCAACGCCATCCGGTACGGCGAACCCCCCATCCAGCTGCGGCTCATCCGCGGCGACAGTCTCATCTGCGAGGTCTCCGACGGCAGCTCCACCTCACCGCACCTGCGCCGCGCCCACGCCTTCGACGAGGGCGGCCGTGGCCTGCTGCTGGTCGCCCAGCTCACCCAGCGCTGGGGCAGCCGCCAGACCGACAGCGGAAAGACGATCTGGGCTGAGCAGACGCTCTTCCAGGACTGACTCTTCCAGGACTGGACTGACTCTCAGGACTGGACTGACTCTTTCAAGACTGGACTGGCTCTTTCGGGACTTGCGGGCGTCCGCCTTCAGGGGCGGTCGTCCGCCGCGACCCGGGCCAGGGTCCGCCCGCTGCGGACCGAACGCGCCCGGCGCGGATCGGGCGCACCGCTCCCGGCCGGGCCGCCCGCCGTCTTCACCAGCAGCCACGCCTCCCTGCCCGACCCGTCACCGCCCGACCCGTCGCCGCCCGAGCCGCCGCGGAACCGGGTCAGCGCGTACTCCCCGCGCAGCTTCGAGCCCCTGAGACGGAACCGGGCGTGCCCCCGCTCCAGCGACTGCGCGAAGTCCACGGGCCGGCCCCGGCGGTCGTGGGACAACGGCTCGTACGTGCCGTTGTCCCAGACGATGACCGTGCCGCCGCCGTAGCCGCCGGCCGGGATCACCCCTTCGAACTCCTCGTACTCCAGCGGGTGGTCCTCGGTCGGTACCGCGAGCCGCTTGTCGCCGGGGTCGGCGGACGGGCCCTTCGGCACCGACCAGGACCTGAGCACGTCGGCCACCTGGAGCCGGAAGTCGAAGTGCAGGGTGCTCGCGTCGTGGATCTGCACGACGAACCGCGGTGCGCCCGGCCCGGCACCGTGCGCGTCGCCGCCGGGCTCGGCCGTCCGGCCGAAGTCACGCTTGCCGCGGTACTCCCGCAGCCGGTCCCGTCCGCTCACGACGGCTCCTTCCGACGACACCGGACGGTCCGGGTACCCCGCTCAGAACTCCTCGTGCTCCTCGGGGTCGCCGCCGAGCCGCCGGTGGTCGCCGCCGGCGATCGCCCGCAGCTGCTCCGCGTCCAGCTCGAAGCCGAAGACGTCGAGGTTCTGCCGCTGCCGCCCGGGGTCGGCGGACTTCGGGATCGGCACCGCGCCGAGCTGGGTGTGCCAGCGCAGCACCGCCTGGCCCGGGGTGACCCCGTGTGCCTCGGCCACGGCGGCCACGGCCGGGTCGTCCAGGACGTCGCTGCCGCGGCCCAGCGGGCTCCAGCTCTCGGTGCGGATGCCCTTCTCCTCGTGGAAGGCGCGCAGCTCGGCCTGGGGGAAGAGCGGGTGCAGCTCGATCTGGTTGACCGAGGGCAGCACGCCGGTCTCCTTCTCCAGCCGCTCGATGTGCGCGGCGGTGAAGTTGGAGACGCCGATCGACCGGACCAGGCCGTCCTCACGGAGCTTGATCATGGCCTTCCAGGAGTCGAGGTACCTGTCCACCTTGGGCAGTGGCCAGTGGATGAGATACAGGTCGACGTAGTCCACGCCGAGGCGGGCCCGGGACTGCTCGAAGGAGGCGAGGGTCTCCTCGTAGCCGTGGTGCCGGCCGGGCAGCTTGGTGGTGAGGACGATCTCCTCGCGCGGGACGCCGGAAGCGGACACCCCGAGACCCACGCCGGTCTCGTTGCGGTAGTTGGTCGCCGTGTCGATCAGGCGGTAGCCCAGGCCGAGGGCCTCGGCGACCGCCCGCTCCGCCTCCGCGTCGTCCATCGGCCAGGTGCCCAGGCCCAGGGCGGGGAGCGAGGTGCCGTCGTTCAGTGTGTGTGCCGGGATGTGGGTCACGGGTAGGTGCCTTCCTGGAGAAGAGGGTCCGGCCACCATGTTCCCCAGGGGCACCGCCGCCATACCGCGCGGACGCCGTACCGGTCGCGTGGTGGACGGGTGAGCGACGACCCACGGAGCGCGCATGACGACGGACCGGGCCGGGCGGACGGCCGAGGGCACGGCGCAGGACACGGCGCAGGACACGGCACATGACACGGCGGGGATCGAGGTGCGGCCCGCCGCCGGGCACATCGGCGCCGACATCACCGGTGTCGATCTCGCCGGGGACCTCGACGACACCCAGGTGGCGGCGGTCCGCGCGGCCATCCTGCGCCACAAGGTCGTCTTCTTCCGCGACCAGCGGCTGGACCACGCCGGGCACGTGGCCCTGGCCCGCCGGTTCGGTGAACCCGTCGTCCTGCCCCGGCGGGGCCGGGCGTCCCCGCCGGACGTCCCGGAGGTCGAGACGACCGCCGACCGGCTGGAGCTGGGCGGCCGGTTCGGCATGGAGCACGACGAATGGCTGAGCCGCCGCCGGCACACCCTGCTGCGTGGCTGGCACTGCGACCACGGTGCCCGCGTCGACCCGCCGGCCGCCACGATCCTGCGCGCCGAGACCGTCCCGCCCTACGGCGGCGACACCACCTGGTCCAACCTGGCCGCCGCCTACGCCGGACTCTCCGCGCCCCTGCGGGCGTTCGTCGACGGGCTGCGCGCCGAGCACCGCCTCGGCGTCGGCTACCAGCCCCGGCCGGGCGACGACGCCTACGTCCGCCGCCTCCTGGACCACCAGGTCGCCACCGTCCACCCGCTGGTCCGCGTCCACCCGGAGACGGGGGAGCGGGTGCTCTTCGTCAACGGCTACTACGTCGAGCAGATCACCGGCCTCACCCGCCCGGAGAGCGCCGCCGTGCTCCAGATGCTCCTAGAGCAGGCGACCCGGCCGGAGTACACCGTCCGGTTCCGCTGGGCGCCCGGCAGCGTCGCCTTCTGGGACAACCGGGCCACCATCCATCTGGCGCCGAGCGACAACGCCCACCTGGGCCACCCCCGCGTCATGCACCGGGTGATGCTCGCGGGCGACGTGCCCGTGGGGGCCGACGGCCGCCCGTCCGAACCGCTCACCGGCAGCGAGCCGGGTGTCTGGTGACGGCGCCGGGCCGTCAGAGAAGCGGAATGATCACCTCGTCCTCGACCGGCGGGTCGAGCTCCTGGGCCCGGTTGCCCGTCGCGGCGTAGCAGCGCAGCCGTATCGCCTCCGGACCGACGTCGAGGCGCAGGAAGCACTTGAAGAACGGCGGGCTGTACGTCGCCGAACCAGGCGAGAACAGCGACGTGTAGATCTTCCGCACCGGCAGCCGGAATCGTTTCCTCTTCTCGGGGCGGCGCCCGGTCCCCAGCAGCCCGGCCACCAGCCGGACCCGCCGGGTCACCCGCGCCGCCGCCCCGCCCGGCGCACGCGTCGGCCCGATCCCGAGGCGCTCGGCGATCACGGCCGTCGCCTCGGCCTCGGTGAGGGTGAAGAACCGCCGCAGCCGCAGCCGCCGCCCGTAGAGCGTGCTGTAGAACGCGAGGGAGTCGCCGCGCAGCGGGTAGCAGCGGAAGTCCTCCTCGGTGACCCCGCCGACCTGCACGCGCGGGATCGTGTGCGTGGCGTGCATGAACGCCCCGCCGCCGCCCGCGACCACGTACTGGACCGTCCGCCCGCCCACGTCCACCGGATAGCGCTGGTAGTTGTGGATGTCGCCGCCGATCGCCGCGACGTAGTGGTGCTCCGGGTCGCGGACGATCTCGTCGACCGTGCCGCCGCCCTCGATCGCGCACGGATGGTGCTCCCCGTCGACGTACAGCGGTGACCCGGTGACGAGGATCTTCGGCCGCGGCCCCCGCGACACCTCCCGCAGCCACGCCCCCTGTTCGGCGTCGACCGTGCCGAGCAGCCCCGTGTCGATGCCGACGATCCGCACCGGACCGGCGTCGATCGCCCAGTACGGCCCCGGCTGTTCGGCGCGCTGGGCGGGTGCCGAACGCAGCGCGCGGGCCTCGTCGAGACGGCGGCCGTCGGCCGCGCGCGGCCGGTGCCACAGCAGTGAGCGCAGCCACGCCCGGCTCGGCGGCCTGGGCTTCTCCTCCCGCTCCAGCGGCGGCGCGTCACCGCAGAAGACCCGCATGAAGCCGCCGAGGTCCTCGTACCAGTCGTGGTTCCCGGGTATCGCGTAGATCGGTGCCCGGTAGTCCTGGTACGGGCGGAAGAACTTCGTGCCGTAGTCGTCGGCGGCGCCCACCGGATAGATCACGTCGCTGGCGAGGACCGCGAACCTGGTGTCCCCGCCCGCCCGCAACAGCCCCGGGACGACGGCGTACTGCGGGTCGTCGCCCTCCCCGGTGTCGCCGATGACCAGGAAGGAGAACCGGTCCGGGTCGTCGCGGCGGATCACCTTGTCGGCGGGGACGCCGGCCGCCGTGCGCTGCGCGACCCAGCGCGAGCGGGTGCGGCCGGTCGGGTCGCCGAACCAGGAGGCCAGTACACCGTTGCGGGCGGCCCAGAGCATCCGGGGGTCGAACCAGGAGATCTTCTCGACCCGCTCCGGCATGAGCTGCTTGTACGCACCGCGTTCCGCGGTGCCCCAGCCGGCGCCTTCGGCGGTGTCACGTGAGGAGTCAGACATCCCGGCACCGTAACAACGCCCCACCCGCGCGGCGGAACGGGGGAGTACGGATCAACGACGGCCGCGCGGCGAGGAGTTCGCGCGCGGTGCCGGACGCGGGTACGGCGCACCGCCGGACGGGCCGCCCGGACCGGACGGCGGAGCCGGGGCGCGGCGCCCGGCACCGGGCCTGCTCCACTCGCCCTCGCCGAGCACCAGCAGCGGATCGAACATCACCACCACCCCGGCGAGGAGCAGGAACACCACCGGGCCGAGCAGCATCGGCAGCAGCAGCGAGGCGGCCGAGTTGCCCGCCCACGAACCGCCCGGCGTGCCGTGCACGTGGACGCTGACGGCGGCCATCCCCGTGTAGTGCATCCCGGACACCGCGACGCCCATGACCAGGCTGGCACCGAGACTGGCGAGGAACCCCCGCACCGTGACCGCCGCCCACAGCGCGGCGGTCGCCGCGGCCACGGCGACGACCAGGGAGAGCCCGACCGTCAGGGGGTCGTAGCCGATGTCACCGTCCAGGCGCAGCGCCGCCATGCCCAGGTAGTGCATGGCGGCGACGCCGAGCCCGGTGACCAGGCCCGCCAGCGCCAGCGTGCCGCGCCCGGCCCCGCGGTAGCCCACCGTGAAGACACCGGCGCCGACCACGACGACCGCCACGACGAGGCTGAGCACGGTGAGCGGGACGTCGTAGCGGATGCGGGTCTCCTCGACCCGGAAGCCCATCATGGCGATGAAGTGCATCGTCCAGATGCCGCAGCCGATCGACGCCGCGCCCAGCCCGAGCCACCCGGCCTTGAAGGAGTGGGCGTTGAGCAGCGACCGGACCGTGCAGCGCAGGCCCAGCGCGCCGCCCAGGCAGGCCATCAGATAGGCCGCCACCGGGGTGACGAGCCCGTACCGGAACCCGTCGACCGTGCCTTCCATGCCAACTCCCCCCGAAGCCCTGGCAGATGCAGCACGGTTTTACGGCGCCGGGCCGTGCAATTGCAAGAGCCCGTGGGAGGCGAGGTGAAACGTCCTCTTCCGGAATGACTCCCTCAGCGGATATCCGGGGGCGAAACCCTTCAGAACGACCGCTTCAGCAGGTCCAGCAGCGCCGCCCAGTGCCGCTCGGTCGCCTCGGCGTCGTACGCGGCGGTGTCGGCCTGCGTGTACCCGTGCGGGGCCCCGGCGTACACCTCGCAGCGGTGCCGGACCCCGGCCTCCGTCAGCGCCGCCTCCAGCCGCTCCTGCTGCTCCGGTGGCATTGACGCGTCCTGGTCGGCGTGGGCGAAGTACACCTCGGCGGTGACCCGGTCGGCCAGCAGGTGCGGGCTGTCCGGGTCCTCGCTCGCCAGCGCGGCGCCGTGGAAGCCGGCCGCCGCGGCCACCCGGTCCCCGAAGGTGCCCGCCGTGTACAGCGCGAGCCGCGCGCCGAAGCAGTAACCGGTCACCGCCACCGGCCCGTCGGCCGTCTCCGGACGCGCCGCCAGCCAGTCCAGGTACGCCCCGGCGTCCCGCATCGCCAGGTCCGGGGTGAGCGACCGCATGACGGGCCAGAGGTGCTCGAAGATCCCCGGCCGCGCCGCCGGGTCGATGAAGTCGGGCAGCTCCACGACGGGCGCGCGTCCGTGGCGGTAGAAGACGTTGGGCACCAGCACGGTGTACCCGGCGCCGGCCAGCCGGTCGGCCATGGACCGCAGCTGCCGCCGCAGCCCGAAGGCGTCCATGTAGAGGAGGACCGCGGGGTGCGGCCGCCCGTCGTCCGGGTGCGCGAGGTACGCGTCGGCGGTGCCGTCCCCGGTGGTGATGTCCACTGCTGTTCCCTGTACGGCGGTCATGGCGGGTCTGCCTCCTGGTGGGCCGGGGTGGTGGTCGATCATCGTGGCACGCGCGGACGCCGGTCACTCGAACCGGCTGATGTCCCCCGCGCCCCGGCGCACGATCTCCGCCTCGCCGTTTGAGAAGTCGACCACCGTCGTCGGCTCCGTGCCGCACTCCCCGGAGTCGACCACCGCGTCCAGCACGTGGTCGAGCCGGTCCTTGATCTCCCAGCCCTGGGTCAGCGGCACCTCCTCGTCGGGGAGCAGCAGTGTGCTGGAGAGCAGCGGTTCGCCCAGCTCCGCGAGGAGCGCCTGGGTGACGACGTGGTCCGGGATGCGCACGCCGACGGTCTTCTTCTTCGGGTGCTGGAGCACGCGCGGCACCTCGCGGGTCGCGGGCAGGATGAAGGTGTAACTGCCGGGCGTCGACGCCTTCACGGCCCGGAACACGTCGTTGTCGATCCGCACGAACTGCCCGAGCTGCGCGAAGTCCTGGCACACCAGCGTGAAGTGGTGCCGGCTGTCCAGGCGCCGGATGGAGCGGATGCGGTCGATGCCGTCCCGGCTGCCCAGCCGGCAGCCGAGCGCGTAGCAGGAGTCCGTCGGGTAAGCGATCAGCGCGTCCGCCCTGATGCTGTCGGCGATCTGGCCGATGCTGCGCGGCTGGGGGTTGTCGGGGTGCACGTCGAAGTACTTCGCCATCCGCCGAGCTTATGCCCGGCGCGGCCGGCGGCCGAGCAGGCCCGGTCACAGGCCCCTCCGTGCCCGGTACGCGACCGCGGCCCCCGGTGGAGTCCGCAGGTGGGGTACGGTCCCCCGACCGGCCCGGCAGACGGGCGCGGGAGGGCGTGACGAGAGGAGAACGCGGACGTGGCGGGCCGGGAGGAGACCAGCGGACAGGCGCGGTGGGCGGAGGAGCTGCTGGGCCGGCTGAGACCGGCCGGGGACGACCTCGACGGGGTCGTGGGCTGGCTCGCCGACGCCGTGGACGCCACCGTCTCGCTGCGCGACGGAGCCGGGGAACCGCTGGCCGGCGCCCCGGCGGAACTGGACGAGGCCCTGGTGCGGGACCTGGCCACCGGCCGCATCGCCGCCGCGGCCTACCAGGACGGCGGCCGGCACCTGCGCCTGGTCCGGGTGGACAGCGGCGGTCCGGGCCCGGCCGCCGTGCTCGCGGTGGCCCGCACCGCCCCCTTCGACCGCCCGGCCGCCGGCATCGTCACCAACACCGCGCAGGTCATGGCCCTGCTGCTGGCCGCCCGCGCGTCGGCCGAGGCCGGTTACCGGCTGGAGCGGGCCACCGCCGACCTGCGCCTGGCCATCCTGCAACTGCTGATGGTCGAGGAGATCGTCTCCGCGCGCCGCGTGGCCGCCGGGTTCTGGCCCGGACTGCTCGACACCGACACCGCCAGCGTCTACGTCGTCGAGACCGAACCGGCCGCGCGCGACCGGCTCGCGCGCGAGTGCCGCGACGAGACCCGGGAGGGCGCCCTCGTCGTCCGCTGCCCCGCCATGGACGGCCACGTCATCGTCGTAGCGCCGGGCGAGAGCACCGGGGACGAACTGCGCACCCTCGTCGGCCGCCACCCCGGGACCCTGCTCGGCGGCAGCGTCCGGCAGAGCCTGGTCCGCACCGCCACCGCCTACACCCAGGCGGTCAGTGCCCTGGCCGTCGCCCGCATCCGCCCCGGGAGAGCGGCCGTGTACGCCGAGCGGACCCGCCCCGAACTGCTGATGGACCACGCGTCGCTGCACGCCTGGGCCGCCCACGTGCTGCGCCCGCTCGACTCCCTGCCGCACCACACCCGGGCCGAGCTGCTCGCCACCACCCGGCTGGGCCTGGGGTTCACCGCCGTCAGCGCGGCCAAGGTCCTCGGCGTCAGCCGGAACACCGTCCGCGCCCGCATGGACCGGGTCGAGTCGCTCCTCGGCACGGACTTCGACGACCTCACCGTCCGCGCCACCGTCCACGTCGCCCTCAACGCCGAGGCGGGCTCCGCCGTGCATCCCGGCGAGGAGCGCCCCGGCACCGACCGGGTCCGCCTGACCGACCTGCTGGCCGGGACCGCGCTGCGCACCTGGGCCGAGGAGCTGCTGGCCCGCCTCGACCGGGACAGCCGCGACCTGCGGCGCACCCTGCGCACCTGGATCGCCGTCGGCGCCAACGCCGAACGGACCGCGCGTGAGCTGGGCCTGCACCCGCAGACCGTGCGGGACCACATCCGCTCCGCGGAACCGGCCGTAGAACGCCGGCTGCTCGACGGCGGCGCCGACCTGTACGAGATCGTGCTGGCCTTCCTGGCCGCCGGCGAGCTGGACCGCCCCGCGCTGCGCGGGACGACCCGGGACGATCCGGACTCACCTGTGCACGGGTGAGTCCTCAGCCCTGATCAGCGGGCACCGGCGCGCTTCACAGTGCCCGGCCCTCGGCCGTAGGTTCGAAACACACCGCGGGGGGCGCGACCGGCACGGGGGACCGGTCGCGCCCCCGCGTGTGTGTGCACGCGGACGGGCGTGGGAGATCAGCCGCCCGGCAGGATCACCGCGCGGCCGTTGACCTTGCCCTCGTGGAGCCGCTCGTAGGCGAGCGGGGCCTCGTCGAGGGAGTAGGTCTCGGTGTGCACCGACACCGCGCCCGCGCGGGCCAGCGACAGCACCTCCATCAGCTCGCTGCGGCTGCCCCAGTAGGGGGCGCTGACCGACACCTCGAACGGCGTGAGGCCGAAGCCGACCGGGAACGGCGCGCCGCCGATGCCGACCAGCGTGACGTCGGCCTCGACGCCGGCTATGCCCGCGGCGGTCTTGACGGTCGGCGCGATGCCGACGAAGTCGAAGACGGCCTGGGCGCCGAGCGCGCCGGTGAGCCCCCGGACCGCGTCCACGGCCCCGGCGTCGGACAGCACCGTCTCGTGGGCGCCGACCTCACGGGCGAGGCGCAGCTTGTCCTCGCTGACGTCGAGGGCGATGACCCGGGCGGAGGTCAGCGTGCGCAGCAGCTGGATCGCGACGTGACCGAGGCCGCCGGTGCCGATGACCACGGCGGTGGAGCCGGGGCCGAGCTTGGGCAGCGACTTCTTGATCGCGTGGTACGGGGTCAGCCCGGCGTCGGTCAGCGGCACCGCCGCGACCGGGTCGAGGCCGTCCAGCGGGACCAGGTGCCGGGGGTCGTCGATGAGCAGGTACTCCGCCATCGAGCCGGGACGGCCGAGGCCGGGCGGGTGGATGCCCAGCTCGTCGGCGCGCAGGCAGTAGTTCTCCTTGCCCTCCGCGCACTTGGCGCAGGCGCCGCAGCCCCAGGGGCCGTAGACGGCGACCGCGTCGCCCTCGCTCAGACCGGTCACGCCGTCGCCCAGCGCGGCGACCGTGCCGACGCCCTCGTGGCCGAGGGTGAGCGGGAGCTCATAGGGGAAGCCCTCGGCGGGCCAGCTCATCACCGCGATGTCCGAGTGGCAGACACCGGCGGCGGTGACCTTCAACAGCACCTGGCCGGGCCCGGGTTCCGGGTCGGGGACCGTGACCACCTCGGGGGGTGCCCCGATGGTGCGGTACTGCAGTGCCTTCATGGTCGAACTCCTTCGTTCTGTCCTTCGTTCTTCCCGAGGGGCTCAGACGGCGGTGTAGGCGCCGTCGACCAGGTGGTAGCTGCCCGCGATGAAGGACGCGCGGTCCGACAGCAGGAAGACGATCAGCTCGGCGACCTCCTCGGAGGTGCCCAGGCGGCCGGCCGGGTGCAGGGCGACCAGACCGTTGTAGGCGTCCTGGTCCATGGTCTTCAGCAGCGGCGTCTCGATGAAGCCGGGGCCGACCGCGTTGACGCGGATGCCCTTGGCGGAGTACTCGGCGGCGGCCGTCTCGGTCAGCCCGACCACGCCGTGCTTGGCGGCGACGTACGCGGCGGAGCCGGCGAAGCCGACCTTGCCGAGGATGGAGGCGACGTTGACGATGGCGCCGCCCTTGCCCGCGGCCTCGATGACGGGCAGCTCGTAGCGCATCGAGTAGAAGACGCCGTCCAGGTTGGTGCGCACGACACGGCTGTAGGCGTCGACGTCGTACTCACCGGTGGGGGCGCTGGGGCCGCCGATACCGGCGTTGTTCACGGCCAGCTCCAGCGAGCCGAAGGTGTCGACGGCGAACTTCACGGCCGCCTCGACGGACTCGGGGCTGGTCACGTCCAGGGCGACGGCGGCGGCCTCGACGCCCTCGGCCTTCAGCTCGGCGGCGGCCTTCTCGGCGCCCTCGGCGTTGTAGTCGGCGATGACGACCTTGGCGCCGCCGGCGCCGAGCCGGCGGGCGGTGGCCAGGCCGATGCCGGAGGCGGCGCCGGTGACGAGGGCCGTCCTGCCGGAGAACTCGGTCCCGTAGTCGGTGACGGGGGTACCCGAAGTGCTCATGGTGCTTTCACTCTTTCGTGGTGTTCTCGGCGGTCGCGGTCGCGATCTCCGAAGTCAGGGCGTCGTAGGCCCGCTCCACGAGGGCGGCGAGGTCTGCGGCGCCGGGGTTCGCCTCGCCGCCGCGGGCCCAGACGCGCAGGGCGGCGACGAGGACTCCGGCGGCGGCGTCGACGACGGCGGCCGGGCGCACGTCCCGGTCGCTGTCCGTGCCGAGCCGGTCGGCGATGATCCGGATCGACTCCTCCTGGGCGTCGACCCGGATGCGCTGGTAGGCGCCGAAGAGGGCGGGCTCGCTGTCGACCAGGGCCAGCAGCCGCCGCAGCCGCGGGCGCAGCTGCATCGGGGGGTCCTCCGGGTCGGCCAGCCAGGCGTGCACCGCCCGGCGGTAGGCGAGCAGCGGCGGCTCGTCGGCGGGACGGCCGCGCAGCAGTTCGTTGATGCGGTCACCGTCGCGGCGCACGAAGTCGAGGGCGGCGTCCTCCTTGCCGGCGAAGTGCCGGCTGAAGGTGCGGCGGGTGACGTCCGCGCGCTCGGCGATGGCCTCCACGGTCGTCGCCGCGGTGCCCTGGCGCAGGATCAGGTCGCACGCGGCGTCCGCCAGCGCGTCCCGGGTCCGCCGGGCCTTGCGCCGACGCCGGTCCTCCGGTCCGTCCAGGGGCTTCGCTGCCGTCATGCCTCCCACGGTACACCTCGAAGTGTCTCAGTGGGACACATGTCCCGTCGGGTCATCTGTCCCACCGGGTCACGATCCGCGGCGCCGGAATTCCCGGGCGGATCACGACTCCGGAGTGCCCGGGACCCTCCGTCCACGATGCGCCGTTCGGCGGTGACCGGCCAGTCGCGAGGGGCCCCGCGGCGTGCGAGTGTCCTTGAGTGACTGACCCCGCGCGGCCGGGTACCCGGGACGCCCACGCGACCGGCCGACGGCCGCCGCCTCGTGACGCGCACGTCCGCGGCGGCCACGAGTCCAAGGAGCTGCAAGCGCAATGACCGACGTATCGAGCCAGGGTCCCGCCGCAGGCGACGACCGGCGGGTGCTCACCAACCGGCAGGGACACCCGGTCTACGACAACCAGAACCAGCGCACCGTCGGCGCCCGCGGGCCCGCCACGCTGGAGAACTACCAGTTCCTGGAGAAGATCAGCCACTTCGACCGGGAACGCATCCCCGAGCGCGTCGTGCACGCCCGCGGCGTCACCGCCTACGGCTACTTCGAGGCGTACGGCGCCTGGGGCGACGAGCCGGTCGACCGCTACACCCGCGCCAAACTCTTCCAGGAGCGCGGCAAGCGCACCGACATCGCGCTGCGCTTCTCCACCGTCATCGGCGGCCGCGACTCCTCCGAGGCCGCCCGCGACCCGCGCGGCTTCGCGGTGAAGTTCTACACCGAGGACGGCAACTGGGACCTCGTCGGCAACAACCTGGGCGTCTTCTTCATCCGGGACGCCATCAAGTTCCCCGACGTCATCCACGCGCTCAAGCCCGACCCGGTCACCTTCGAGCAGCAGCCCCGGCGCATCTTCGACTTCATGTCGCAGACACCGGAGTGCATGCACATGCTGGTCAACCTCTTCAGCCCGCGCGGCATCCCCGCCGACTACCGCCACCAGCAGGGCTTCGGCGTCAACACGTACAAGTGGGTGAACCAGGCCGGCGAGACCAAGCTGGTCAAGTACCACTGGATGCCCAAGGCCGGCGTGCGCAGCATGACCGAGGAGGACGCCGCCAACGTGCAGGCCGACTCCCTCGGCCACGCCACCAAGGACCTCTACGAGTCCGTCGCCCGCGGCGACTACCCCGAGTGGGAGCTGCTCGTCCAGATGATGGACGACCACGACCACCCGGAGCTGGATTTCGACCCGCTGGACGACACCAAGACCTGGCCCGAGCAGGACTTCCCGCCCAAGCCGGTCGGCAAGATCGTGCTGAACCGGATGCCGGACAACTACTTCGCCGAGAACGAGCAGATCTCCTTCGGCACCGGCGTCCTCATCGACGGCCTGGACTTCTCCGACGACAAGATGCTGGTCGGCCGGACCTTCTCCTACAGCGACACCCAGCGCTACCGGGTCGGCCCGAACTACCTCCAGCTCCCCGTCAACCAGGCCAAGCACGCCACCGTGCACACCAACCAGCGCGACGGGCAGATGGCGTACCACGTCGACGGCGGCGACAACCCGATCGTCAACTACGAGCCGTCGATCACCGACGGCAGCCTGCGCGAGGCCCAGTACCCGACCCACGACGAACAGGGACCGGAGATCCGCGGCCGGATCACCCGCAAGCGCATCCCGCGCACCAACGACTACCTCCAGGCCGGGCAGCGCTACTGCCTGATGGAGCAGTGGGAGCGCGACGACCTGGTGAAGAACTTCACCGACCTCATCTCGCAGTGCGAGCGGCCGGTGCAGGAGCGCATGGTCTGGCACTTCCTGCTGGTCGACAACGACCTCGGGCTGCGCGTCGGCGAGGGCCTGGGCATCGGCCCCGACGACGTGGCGGGCCTGAAGCCGCTGGCGAGCCAGGACCTGACGGACGAGGACCGGGAGCGGCTGTCGAACCTCGGCAAGAACCCGCCGCGCGACGTCGAGGGCCTCACCATGACCCACTGCGTCCCGAACGAGCGGCACGTCGTCACCCGCTGACGGCCCGAGCCGCCCGGCTCAGCCGGACAGGGCCCCGCGGGCGACCGCGAGGACCTGTCCGGCGTACCCCCGGCCGAACAGCACGGTGTGCACCAGCAGCGGGAAGAGCCGGTGCGGGCCGACCCGGTCCCGCCAGCCGGCCGCGAGCGGCGCGGCCGCGTCGTAGGCGGCCAGAACGTCCTCAAGGTGCGGGCAGCCGAAGAGGCCGAGCATCGCCAGGTCGGTCTCCCGGTGCCCGCCGTGCGCGGCCGGGTCGATCAGGTGGACCGCGCCGTCGGCGCCCCACAGCACGTTGCCGCTCCACAGGTCGCCGTGGAGCCGGGCCGGCGGCTCGGCGGGCCCCGCCAGCGCGGGCAGCCGCTCGCAGACCCGCTCGACGTCGGCCGCCTCGGCGCGGCGCAGCGTGCCGTCGTCGACCGCGCGCCGCAGGTACGGCAGCACCCGGTGCTCCGCGTACCAGGACGGCCAGTCGCCGCCGGGCACGTTGGCCATCGGCGCGTCCCCGATGTACGCGTCGCGCGGCCCGTCCGGCGGCGCGGCACCGAAGGCGGGCGCCCCCGCCGCGTGCAGCGCCGCCAGCTCCCGCCCGAACCGCTCGGCGGCCTCCCGGGTCGGCCGGCCCTCCCGCACCAGGTCGGTGACGAGCCACCGCCGGTCCGCGCCGCGCACCTCGGGCACCCGGACCGCCCCCGCGGCGGCCAGCCAGCGCAGGCCCGCCGCCTCGGCGCGGA
>NZ_JAVRHI010000190.1:0-23724 GCF_034105845.1 Streptomyces sp. CRN 30
GCCGTCGCCCTCGCGGCCCGCCGCCGGGCGGCGGGGGTCGGCGCGGTGAACCGGGTGCGGCGGCGGCCGGGCTCCGACCGGCCGGGGGCAGTGGTCCGGTGGGCCATCAGGTCGGTCTCGGAGACGACGCCTATGACCTTCTCGTCGTCGTCGACCACGGGCAGTCCGCTGATCCGGTGTTCCACCAGCAACCGGGCCACCTCCTTGAACGGGGTGCCGTACGCGGCCCGGACCACGTCCGTGGTCATCACGGAGCCGATCTTGTCGTGTTTCATGTCGGTACCTCCTCGGCCGGCTCGGCGGGCTCGGTGGCTCAGCGGAGCCGTCGCAGGTAGAAGTCCTGGCCGCGGGGTTGACGGCGAACAGGCGGCGGGTGAAGCCAACCGCCTTCAGGTGGTGCAGGATCTCCTGGCCCACCGACCCGGGCCGGCGCCCGGCGCCGACGACAGCGACCGCGTCCGGCCGGAACAGCGGGCGCAGGCTGGCCACATCGGCGGCCCGGCCCCGCTCCTCCACGGCCGACAGGTACGCGTCGTCCTGGTCCAGCCGGATGGTGCGGCGCACCTCGGGCCCGTCGAAGTGCCGGGCCGTGCGCAGACCGAGGTCGGCGAAGAGGTCGAGCACCTCACGGTTCTCGCACAGCGCGTCGGTGGTGAAGGCGGTGATGCCGTCCGCGCGGGCGGCGGAGACGAGGTGCTCGACGAGCAGGGTGCCCACCCCGCGGTGGTGCAGACCGGCCGCGACCGCCACCGACACCTCGGCGGTGACGGTGCCCGCGGCACCCGCCGTGTCCCTGTTCCTGTTCCCGTCCCTGTCCCTGTCCCGGCCGTGGCCTCTCCCCTGCCGGTGTCGTATTCGGCGAGGCCGATCATCCCGCCCCGCGTCTCGGCGAGCAGGGCCCGGTAGCCCGGCCACGCCGGGCCGCAGGCTCGGTCGACGGCCATGGCCGCGGACCGGCGGCTCACGGCGAAGAACCGCAGGCGCAGGTTGTCCAGACATATCCGCTCGTACAGGTCCCGCAGCCGTTCGTGGTCGCCGGGCCGGACGGGACGGATGCACACGGTGGTGCCGTCCGCGAGCAGGGCGTGCACCGGCGAACGGTCCAGCACCTCGTGATCGTGCGTCATGGCGGCCTCCGGAGTGCCTCCTCACACTTCGAGCATCCAGCGGGTCGAGGGCCGACTTCCATGGGCTGTCCGGGGTCGGGCGAGGGGGCCGACCGGCCCTTGCGGTTCCTCTGTCCGTGGCGGGTGTGCCGGGTGTGCGCAGCGGGCCGTTGTCGACGGCACGCGGACAGCGATGCCGTCCAGGGCGCCGGCCAGGTCGGGCAGGACCAGGCCGACGGCGCGGGCGGCGCCCGTGCTGGTCGGGACGATACTCACCGGGATGCGGGACAGCACGGTCGGAGCGGTGACCCTGTAGCCGTCTTCCTGGTGTCCGTCTTCCTGGTGTCCGTACGAAACGGCGTGGTCGTGCGGCGCGGCCCCGTCCGTAGCGACGACCCACGGGGGTGCCGGCATGATGCCTCCCTTCGAGGAGGGGTGGTCAGGATGCTCAGCTGTGCGGGACGACAGCGACGGGAACCGCGGCGTGGTGCAGCACCGCATGGGTGATCGGCCCGATGTGCGCGCCCAGCGGGCCGCGCCGGACGCGTCGGCCCACCACGACCAGACAGGCGTCACGGGAGGCGCTGATCACGTGCGGGGCGGGGCTGCCGCAGCGGGCCTGCTCGAACACCTCCACGTACGGGAACTTCTGCCGCCAGGGGCGCAGCGCCTCGGCCACCGCGGCGGCTCTGCTCCGCGCCAGCGTCTCGTGCAGTTCCGGGGCCCCGGCCAGGCCGTACGCGTAGTAGGGCGGCGCTTCCCAGCCGTGCACGACGCGCAGGGACGTGGCCCGGCGGCGGGCTGCCTCGAAGGCGAAGGCGATCAGCGCCTCGTCCGGGCTCGCGGTGTCCAGAGCGAGGACGACGGACCGGAACGCGGTCGCGGCCGACGGTACACCCGCCGAATCCATCTCGTGCTCGTCCGCCGCCTGTTCCCCGGCCCGCACCAGCACCACCGGCCGCTCCGCCCGCGCCACCACGAACAACCCGGCCGAGCCCAGCAGCCACCCCCCGACCCCGCCCAGACCCCGCGAGCCCAGAACGAGCAACTCGGCGTCTTTCGCCGCCGCGCACAGCACCTCGCCCGGGCGGCCGGTGACCTGCTCGGCCGTCACCTCGACACCGGGGTGCCGCAGCCGCAGCCCCTCGGCGGCCTCCCGGACGATGTGCTCCCAGCCTCCGGCCGGGGGCGCTCCCTGCTCACCCTCCTCTTCCCAGTCCTGAAGCGTCTCGGGCCCCAGAAGCGGCGCCTGCGCGGCAGGTTCCGGCAAGGGCTCCAGGACATGCAGCAGTTTCAACGGCCGGTCCAGCAGGTGCGCCTCGCGGGCAGCCCACTCGGCGGCGGCCCGGCTCTCGGCTGATCCGTCGAGGCCCACCGTGACGGTACGGAGCACGGTCCCCTCCTCCTCTCCCTGGTAAGGGGGTCCGAGTCCAGCATCGGGGCGGAGTGTCGCGAAGGGCAGGGGCCACTGGTCCCTCAACACGTCCGACCGGTGCACGCGCGGTTCGGCCCGGTGGGCGCGGCAGTGGGCCAGGGCCTGGTCCACTGCCTTCCTTCACGTCTCCTCACGGCCGTGGCGAGTGCGGGTGCCCGGTCGGCAGCCAGGGCCGTCGCCCTTCCCTGTGGCTGTGGCTGTGGCCGGAACCTCCCTGCGCATGTGAGGACCACGTCCGGCAAACGCTTACAGCTGCTACGGTGAGGGCCGGTGATCCGGTCGGTCCACTCGTGTCGCGCAGGCCGGAGGGGCGATGGGGAACGCGGATGAGCGCGGGAGCGCCGGGCAGCACGATCTGCGGCTCGACGAGTTGCTGAATCAGTTGCAGGCGCGCATCGACATGGCGCGCGGCGCCCAGGATCGCGTGCACGGCCTGCTGGAGGCGGTGCTGTCGGTCGGGCGGGGGCTTGACCTTCCCCAGGTGCTGCGGCGGATCGTGAAGGCGGCCGTGGTACTGGTGGATGCCGAGTACGGGGCGCTGGGCGTGATCGGAGAGGACCGCCGACTGTCGCAGTTTCTCACCGTGGGCGTCGACGAGGAGCGGCGGGCACAGATCGGCGACCTGCCCCGCGGGCACGGCATCCTCGGCGAGCTGATCCGGCACCCCGAGCCGCTGCGGCTGCCGGAGCTGTCCGGGCACCCGGCCTCGTACGGCTTCCCGGCCCACCACCCGCCGATGCGTTCCTTCCTGGGCGTGCCCGTCCGGGCGGGCGACCGGGTCTTCGGCAACCTCTACCTGAGCGAGAAGCGCGGCGCGGCCGGGTTCGACGCCGAGGACGAGGCGGTGCTGTCCACGCTCGCCGTGGCCGCCGGGGTGGCCGTGGAGAACGCGCGGCTGTACGAGGAGACCCGGCTGCGGGAGCGGTGGCAACGGGCCGGCGCGGAGATCACGAGCACCCTGCTTTCGGGGGCACCGGGCACGGAGGTGCTGGCACTGATCGTCGAGCAGGCCCGCCGGATCGTCGCCGCCGACCTCGGACTGATCGCGGAGTACGTTCCCGGGGCGGACCGTCTGCGGCCCGCCGTCGCGGTCGGGACCGGTGCCGAGGAGCGGAGCGGGCTCGTGCTGTCCGCGCGGGACGCCTTCGTCGGAGCCGCCCTGACCACGTCGCAGCCGGTGGTGAGCGCGGATGTGCGGCACGACGTACGGGCGGGCGCCAGGCGCACTGGGCCGGGCTGGGACCCGTCGTCGCCGTCCCCCTCGGCGCGGACGGAAAGGCCCGCGGCGTGCTGCTGCTGGCGCGGCGGGCAGGCGGCGCCCCGTTCGCCGACGCCGACACCGGGCCCCTGCTCGGCTTCGCCGGACAGGCCGCACTCGCCCTCGAACTCGCCGAACGGCGCCGGGACGTCGAACAGATCGCGCTGCTGGAAGACCGTGGGCGCATCGCCCGCGATCTGCACGACCTCGCCGTCCAGCGGCTGTTCGCGGCCGGGATGACGCTGCAGAGCACCCGGCGGTTCGTGGACCACCCCGAGGCCCTGGTACGGCTGTCCCGGGTCGTCGACGACCTCGACGCGACCATCAAGATCATCTGATCGACCATCCTCGGCCTGCGTACACACGGCGGCGCCGGGACGGCGGCGGGCGGAGTGCGCGCACAGGCCACGGAGGCGGTGCGGGCCTCCGCGACCTCCTTCGGGTTCGCACCCGCGCTGCGCGTCGAGGGACTCGTCGACACTCAGGTCCCCGACGAGGTCGCGGACCATGTACCGGCCGTGCTCGGCGAGGCGCTCAGCAACGCCGCCCGGCACTCCGGAGCGCACGCCGTGGACGTCCATCTGCGCTGTGTCGGCGGCGAGTTGACGCTCGCGGTCACGGACGACGGATGCGGGGTGCCGCACGGCGCCGTCCGCAGCGGACTGGCGAACCTGCGGGAGAGGGCCACCGCGCTCGGGGGCACCCTGACGGTGGGGCCGCGGCCGGAGGGCGGCGGCACACGACTGGTGTGGCGGGTACCCACGACGTCGACGGACGGCTGACACCGCTGTTCCCCGCTGTACCCGGTACACCCGGTACACCCGGTACCCGGTACACCCGGCCGCGGCGGGCGCTCGTCAGGGCGCTCTTCCCGCGCCGCCGAGGACGATCGGCGGCTCCGAGTACCTGGCCACCCCGACCCGACCCGACCAGCAGGCGACTCGGGCTCGGCAGCCGCGGTCACCGGTTCCGCCGCCCTCATCCCCCGTCCGCCCTTCCGGACGACGCCGGAGTGCTTCCGCACGCCCGGTGCCGTGAGGGCGACCTGCGCCGAGCCCGTGCTCGGCGATCACATCGGTCCGGAGCGGGAACCGCCGTGCCGCCGGCTGTGGACGGAGACCGCCTCATGCTCCCCGTATGCACCGCACAGGGAGTGTCCGTGCGGCGCATCCGCACGGACACGCGGCCGGATGCGCTCCCGCACACTCCCGGCCGCAGCCACAGTGCATCGACCACGCCGTGGCTTCCCCGGCGAGCCGGTGCACCGTGGCCGAACAGGGGGAGCCGCCACCGCGCCTCACCCGCCGTCCTGGGGCGAAGGAACCTTCGCCCACTTCCATCATCGCGCCGCCACGGCATGGTCGAGCCGGGCCGACCGGTCCACACACAGGGACAGAAGTCCCGTCTTCCGCGCATCTCATCTTTCGCCCGCGTCCGTCCCCAGGGACATCGAGCCGACGTGACAGCGCCCGTCTTGCCGACGACGGACGACGGCTATCTCGCGAGGAGGAGTTGGGCGGCCGGCTCCACCCACGGCTCGGGCCCTTCCGGGCGGCCTGATGGCATCAGCACCCACGGCTTCTCACGCGAGCAGTTCCCCGGGATCTCGTACGACGATGTCGGCACCGTGCCGCAGCAGCCGTTGCCCGGCGTCCGGACCCGGGTCGCGGGCCACGCCGACGACGAGCGCGAAGCCGCCCCTCCGGCCCGCCTGCACACCCGCCACCGCGTCCTCGACGACGGCGGTACGGCCGGCGGGGACGCCGAGCCTGCGAGCTGCCTCGAGGAAGAGGTCGGGCCGCGGTTTGCCCGGCAGGCCCAGCCGTGCCGCCTCCGCCCCGTCGACCAGCACGTCGAAGAGGTCGAGGACGGCCGCCCGGGCGAGCAGTTCCCGGGCGTGGCGGGAGGCGGAGACCGCCGCGCACCGGACACCCGCCCGGCGCAGGGCGCGCACCAGCCGCACGGTGCCCGGATAGGCGTCCATGCCCTGCTCGCGCAGCCGCGCGGAGAAGAGCCGCTCCTTGGCCTCGGCGATGGTCCGCACCGTCTCGGGTAGTGGGTGCAGGCCGCGTGAGGCGAGGAAGGCGGCGGCGCCGTCGAGCCGGGACCGGCCGTCCACGTGTAGCCGGTAGTCGTCCCGGACGTCGAAGCAGCGGCGCTGCCCGGGCTCAGGGGGCGGATGTTCGGCCAGGTAGGCGTCGAAGGTGGTCTTCCATGCGGCGGCGTGCGCTCGGGCCGAGTCCGTGATCACCCCGTCGGTGTCGAACACGACGGCCCGCAGGTTCCGCAGTATGGGAACGAGCATCGCGTCAGGCTCACCGTTCATGCGTGTTCCTCCGGCAGCGCGGCGGATACGGCGGCGTCTCACCGGCCCGCAGGTGGCAATCCCGCCGCCGACGCTTCCGGCCGACCGCACGGTGACGCCGCACCGAGGTTTCATCGTCACGGTGCCATCGGCCAACCACCGGGAGGAAGACCTTCTCGGTCCCAGCCCCGTCGCCGGGCCGCTGACGTCCAGCGCGCCCGTACATGGGCCGGACGGAGCCGACGGTGTGCCGCCCGGCCCCTGGCTCGGCGGCCGCGCGACCGCACCCCTGGGAAGAGGAGAGAACCGGAGCACACGCGGCCACGCCTTGCCGGGGCCTTGCCGGGGCCTGCCCTGCTGCACGCGGCCACCCCTTGCCGGGGCCTGCTGCCCTGCTGCACGCCTCGGGTGGGAGGTCACGGCCGAATCCGCCGCCGTCGGGGCGCACGGCCGGGCGCGGGCGACGGTAGCGCCGGAGGTGAAGGATGCCAGGAACGGCGTCACCCAGGACACGAATCGGGCCGTCGCGGGCCCGGCGTGCGGAGTTCCGTCGCTCGGACCGGAGCCGGCTCTCCTGGCCGTCACGACGTCTGCCGTGGCCGTCGGCGGTGTCCTGTGGGCGGTGGGGTCCGCCGGGCTCGCCGGCCTGTGCTGGGCGTCGGCCACCGCCGCGGCACTCGGTCCCGCAGCCGGCTGGGTGCTGGCCGCACTGCGGCGCGGGCAGGCGGGCGTGGACCTGATTGCTGCCCCGGCGCCGGGCGGGAGCTCCCCTACGATGCGCCCATGGTGTCCCGCGCTCACACCGGCCGTGAGACGACCGGTGCGCGTTGGATGTGGCTGGTCCTGACTGTGGTGGCGGGAGTGCCGGGAATGCACGCCCTGTCACCCGCGGGCATGCCGGCCGCGGGCCGGCACGACATGACGATGAGGCCCTCGGGGTGAGCCGTCCGCGCGGGGCCGGATGGCGGCACCGGTGCCGGCGGGGTTCACCCGCCGGCCGCGACGGTTTTCTTCAGTTCTTCGAGCTGCTGAGTGGTGATACCCGCAGGCCGCATGACGGTGTTCCATCCGTCGACGTACTCGGCCGTGTACTTGTGCCCGTGGCCCTCCGGTACCTCGGTGGCGAACGGCAGGTCGGCGGTGACCTGCCAGAAGGTCACGAAGGGGAACCAGAACATGCCCGGCAGGACGTCGTCGCCCGGAGGCTGGCCGATCCAGTCCGGCCGGTGGAGGGCGAGGCGCGGGCTCCACCAGACGATCGGGTCCGACGGGTGCATCAGGTACAGGACACGACTGCCTGCCCACGGCTCGTCCACGGGTGGGACGTCCGTGTGCGGATCGTTCGTGAACCGCACGGTCCGCCCGTTCTTGTAGACAGGTTGCGCCTCGGGGCTGCCGGCGTCACGGTGGTCGCTGAACTCGCGGAAGAGGGTGTTGAAGTTGGGCGGGCCCGCGAACAACGTGCCCGCGGTGCGGTTCGCCAGGTCGTGCTCGCCGCTGAAGGCGGTCTCGCCGCCGAACGAGCCCAGGCTCTCCCCGGCGACGAACAGCCGGGGGCGGCTGCTGTGGGGCAGCTTCGACCAACGGTCGTAGACGGCGTCGAACAGCGCGCGGCCCGCTTCGCGGGCTTTGCTCTGGTCGACCAGGTAGGAGATCCAGGACGGAAGGTAGGAGTACTGGATCGCCACGGTCGCCGCATCGCCGCCGGTGAGGTACTCGAAGGTGTCCACCGACGCCGGATCGACCCAGCCGCTTCCGGTCGTGGTCACCACGAGCAGATGCCGACGCTGGAAGCCGCCGTGCCGGCTCAGGTCCTCGACCGCCGCGGCGGCCCGGGACTCCGTGCTGTCGGCGCTCTCCAGACCGGCGTAGGAGCGGATCGGAGCCATGGCCGGACGGTCGGTGAACTCCTCGATGGCGCGGGCGGAGGGGCCGCTGCCGATGAAGGCCCGGCCCTGCATGCCCAGCGATTCCCACGGTACGAGTGAGCCGGGTGCGCCCGAGCGCAGGCCGGTCGTCGGCTTACGCACCCCCTCCGGGGTCGTCGTGTCGCGCACCGAGAACGCCTCGTTCGCGGCGGCGACGAAACCGGTCAACAGTACGCCGGTCACGAGGGCCCAGGCGAGGCCGGCCACCACGATCCAGCCGACCGCGGTCGCCGCGCGCGGCCCGATCCGGCGCCTGAGCAGGCCCGCCGTCCAGCGGTACGCCCCGCGCAGGGCGCGTCCGGTCAGCAGGATGAGACAGAAGACCAGTGCCGCGACGAACGGCGAGAGCACCACCAGCCCGACGCTGTACTCGCGCACGCCCATCAGACGGCGGATCTCGTGCTGCCAGTACTGCCCGAGGCCGAAGAAGAGACCGAACAGGACGGCCGCGGCGATACCGAAGGCGGCCCAGGAGCGGAGTCGCGGCGGCCGGGGCTCCCGGTCGGCGAAGGCCCGCCACACCGATGCCGCGAGGACACCGAACCCGTACCCGATGGCCGCGGCGATGCCGCAGATCAGGCCCTGCACGAGGCCGCCGCGCGGAAGCAGCGACGGGGTGAAGGACAGGCAGGCGAACAGGAGCGCGCCCCAGCCGCCGGGCAGTGTGACGAACAGTAGCTTTCGCTGCTTCCGGGACTGTGGTGACGGCGGGACGCGTTCACCGGACGCCGTGGCCCGGGCGGCGTATGTGCTCGCGGACCACCGGTCTGCCGTAACCGGCTCGGCCTGTCGGTCCGTCGCGCCGTGCCGTTCCCCGGGCGACGGGCCGGCCGGTGATTCTGCTGGGTTGCCCGCCATGGCTACCTCCTGGTGAAGGGTTTCCGCTCGACGCGGCCGGTGGCTGTGGTCCGTCCGGCAGCTGCTGCACTCGTCGAGGGGTGCTCCGGCCTGCGGGATCGGTCCGGCCACTGGCCGGCGCATCCGGCTTCGGAAGCGTCCGGTCGCGCGGCGGCATCAGCGCGGACTCGCCCCTCGCCGACTGCTCGTACCGGGCGAGTAGGCGGATGACGTGCACGAGCAGACCGATCACCGGAAGCACCATCACGCGGACGATCCCGCCCTCCTTGCCCCATCCGGCCAGTCCGTCATCGTGCGAGACGTCGGTGATGACGTGGAAGAGCAGCAGGAAGCACAGCATCGCCACGAACAGCCAGAGCACGGTCCGACGAACGTCCGAGCAGCCGGCCGTGGTCGAGTGAAAGTGATCCACGCACGGATTCCCTCCTTCCGCTCGCCGTCCCGCTGCGACCGCATGGCCGGTCAGGTCGGTGGCCACGCCGAAGGCACGACGTGCGGCCCACCGGCCGGTCCGGCGACAGGTCGTCGTACGGGCCCCACAGCCAGTACCCGGGTCCATGTGCCTCCGACGGTAGGGCGGCTGCGCGAAGGGGACCATAGCCCAGCGGGCACCGAGGCGACAGCGCCGCGCCTCGACCACCCGTCCCTGTCCAGCCCACTGTCCGGGTCTCGGCCGTCACCGCTGTCTCGTGAGTCGCTTCTCTGCTCGGACGGGACCGATGGAGCCGCAGGTGGCCGCGCGTCGCGATGAGCGCCGGCCGCCGGCGTGGTACGTCCACGCCCGGACCTCGTCCCGCGCCACGGCCGCGATGGCCGACGCGAGACAGGTAAGCGCCCGGGAAGCGGCGAGTTGCTCGCCCCGCACCGGCCGGTTAGGCAGCGGGGCCCAGCTGATCGGTAGAGGCACGCACCCCGTCGGGTGCGTAGCGGACCTGGTCGCGCCAGTCTGTTCGGGCGAGAGCGCCGACGTGGAGCAAGCCGCGCAGGAAGATGGTGCCTTCCGAGCCGCTCGGGCCGTCGGCAGCAAGCCAGGAGTCGTAGCGGTGGATCAGCCTGCTCGCTGACCAGAGCGTTCTCCAGGACGCCAAGGTGCCGGCCGCGACGGGAGCAGTGTCGTCAGCATGGTGGCGATCGAGCCTGCTGCATCCGCACCTCGAGCCCCTCCATTCCTTCCTGATCCGAACGGTCGAGGCGAAGTGCCACCAGTGCCGCCGTCATGCCTGTCAGGGCTGGCCGAGCGCAGCGCACCTCTCCCCCGTTGAGGGCACCAACTGCCGGACAGAGACGGCGCCATGAACAGCGAGTTGGCGGGTACGTCCACCCCGCCGGCTCCCGGCGGGGAGCAGGAGCCGGCGACCGGCCTCCTGCGGGGCATGCTGGGGACACCGCTCCTGCTGGCCCCGGCGGCCCCGTCCTGGCGGCCCGCCGACTGCCGAGGATGTCCGCACGCGGTGCCGCGATCGCACCGGGGAAGGACGGTGTGCACTGCACAGGCTATGAACCCGACACCGCGCTCGTGCTCTCGGCGGCGTCCGCCTGGGCCTACTCGGACGCGGCAACGCTCCACACGATGCTGGAGACGGTCTGCGGCATGAACGAGGTCGAGGGCGAGACCCGCAGCATGCGGAACGAAGCGCTCTTCGTCGACACACGGGCGTTCTACGTGCAGGGCACGCTGCGCGGGCAGGCGCACGGGGGTGGCCGACCACATGCCGCGGAACTACGTCGACTGCTCCGAGCTCGAGGAACGCGGTGACGAGCTTCCCCTGATCCTGGTGGACGAGTGGCCGCGGCGGCCGGGCTCCGGCCCCTCCCCCGGGGCGGGTGAGGCGCGGGGCGGCCATCCCCGATGCGATGGGTGGGGTGGCAGCGGTACGCCGGCCGCTGCCCGGTCGGCGCCGCCAACGTTTTCGGGCCGACGCGGCGAGGGGGACAACGTGAAGCACTGGCGGGCTCTGATCGTCCTGGGTACCGCCCAGTTCCTGATGGTCCTGGACACCTCCGTCATGAATGTCTCCATCAGCCGGCTGGTGGCGGACTTCGACACGGAGGTCACCGCCATCCAGGCCGTCATCACGCTGTACGCGCTGGTCATGGCCGCCTTCATGCTCATCGGCGGCAGGTTCGGGGACATCCTGGGACGGCGCCGCATGTTCCTTCTCGGGCTGGCCGTCTACGGCACGGGCTCGGCCCTGACCGCCGTGGCGCCCACCCTCTGGGTGCTCGCGCTGGGCTGGTCCGTCATCGAAGGGCTGGGCGCGGCCATGGTGCTGCCCGCGATGGCCGCCCTCGTCGCGCAGTCGTACCGGGGGCGGGACCGGGCCGTCGCCTACGGCGTCATCGGCGGGCTCGCCGGCGCGGGCATCGCGGTCGGCCCGCTGCTGGGCGGCTGGGTGACGACCTACCTCACCTGGCGGCTGGTCTTCGCCGGCGAGGTCGTGGTCGTCGTGGCCGTCCTGGTGTGCCGCCGGGTGATCGTGAAGCAGCCGGTGACCGGCCCGCGCCCCCGGTTGGACGGCGTCGGCGCCGTGCTCTCGGCGGCCGGACTGGGGCTCGGGGTGCTCGGCGTGCTGCAGAGCACCACCTGGGGATGGGTGCAGCCCCGCAATCCTCCGTTCACGGTCCTCGGGTTCGCGCCGACGCTGTTCGTCATCGGCACGGGCGTCGTCGTCCTGGTCTGCTTCCGGCGCTGGGAGCAGCGGCGGGAGGAGCGGGGCGCCGATCCCCTGGTGCATCTGTCCCTGCTGGGCCGGCCCTCGCTGCGGTCCGGCCTGATGGCGCTGCTGAGCCAGAACCTCATCCTGCTCGGGCTGTTCTTCACCATCCCGCTGTACTTGCAGGTGGTGCAGGGGTTCGACGCCTTCCAGACGGGGCTGCGGCTGCTCCCGGTGTCGGCCACCATGCTGGTGACCTCCCTGTCGGCGTCCTCGCTGGGGCGGCTGGTGGGGCCGCGCCAGGTGGTCCGGCTGGCCCTGGCGACCCTGGTGGCGGCCATCGTGTGGCTGCTGGCCACCATTGACCCCGTCATCGACGACGCCCAGTTCGCCGGGGCCATGGCGCTGCTGGGTACGGGCATGGGCCTGCTCGCCTCGCAGCTGGGCAACGTCGTGCAGTCCAGTGCCAACGAGGCCGAACGCAGTGAGGCCGGGGGGCTGCAGTTCACGGCGCAGAATCTGGGCTCCGCGCTGGGCACCGCCCTCATGGGGTCTCTCCTCATCGGTGCGCTGACCCACGCCTTCACCACCCAGGTCGCGGATGACCCACGGCTGTCCGAAGAGGCCCGTCGGCAGACCGGTGTCGCGCTCGAGGCCGGGATCACCTTCGTCGCCACCGATCAGGTGCGCTTGGCGGCCGAGCGGGCCGGACTGCCGCCGTCCGAGGTTGACGCCGTCGCGGACTCCTACGCCGCGGCGCAGCTCGACGGCCTCAGGGCGGCGATCCTCGCGGCCGGCGGCATCGCTGCGGCCAGTTTCCTGGTCACACCGCACCTGCCGGCCGGCCGGGACAGCCGCCCGCGGCGACCCGACACCCACGGCCCGGCCAACGGCATCGACTCGACACGCTGACCCGGAGGGTGACGCCGGCGTCCCGCACCAGCCCAGCACAGACACGCCGCGCCGCACCGAACACCGGGCCCGCGCCGGCCACACGGGCGGCGTCTACGGATCCATACTCACCACCTCGGTGGTGGTGAGCAGTGCCGGCACCCCGGGCCAACCAGCAGGCTGGCCCAGCGCGGTGGGGCGAGTGGTGGCCGTCTGGACGACGAAGTCCTCGTCGTCAGGGGTGAGCAGGCGGGGACGGCCTCCCGCCCATCGAGGGTCCAGGCAGGCCAGGCCGATTTCGTTGAACCGGTGGATCACCGCACGCACCGTGTCCTCGTCGGCCTGAACCAGCTGAGCGATGACCGGAACGCGGTTCCCGCCGGCGGACGCCAGCAGCATCATCGCCCGGCGATAGCGCACTGAGTTGGTGCTGCCCCGGCGCACGATCTGCTGCAGCTTCTGTCCCTCCTGGTCGGTCAGTCTGCGCACACGCACAGGCTCCGCCATCACACCCCCAGCGGTCGGAACGGACGTCACCGCCCATCCAACCGTCAACCCGGCGAACCTATGCGGTCACAGCACTAGGAGCCGAACTCGACAACGCCGCGCGCGTCGCCGGCGCCGACTGGTGGCGCACGGTGTCCCGGATCATGCTCCGTCTCCTCGTGCCCGCGATGCTCGCTTCCTTCCTGCTCATCTGGACCCAGATGATCCGCGAGTACGCCCCCGCCATGTTCCTCGCCGGAGCCGAGTCGCAGGTCATCGGCACCACCGCCATCGACCTGTGGACCCAGGGTGAGACCGGCTCCGTCGCCGCCCTCGCCACCCTCCAGATCGCCGTCACCGCCGTCGTCGCCGGCCTCGCCGGTCTCCTCCTGAAGGGGAAGAAGCATGCCTGAGCTGGTCGTCGAGAACATCAAGAAGTCCTTCCACGGGACCGCAGTCCTGGAGGACGTCAACTTCACCGTCGCCGACGGGGAGTTCTTCACTCTGCTCGGTCCGTCGGGCTGCGGCAAGTCCACCACCTTGTCGTGTGTCGCGGGTCTGGAGACCCCCGACTCGGGCACCATCCGCGTCGGCGACCAGGTCTTCTTCGACGGCACCCCGCGCAACAGGGTGCCCCCCGAGGGCCGCAACCTCGGTCTGGTCTTCCAGTCGTACGCGCTCTGGCCGCACATGACGATCGCCGACAACCTCGCACTCCCGCTGAAGCTCCGCAAGGTCACCAGGGACGAGCGACGCCGCCTCATCGACGACGCCCTCGCCAAGGTCGACATGGCTCACCTGCGCGACCGCTACCCCCACCAGCTCTCCGGCGGACAGCAACAGCGCGTCGCCCTCGCCCGGGGCATCGTCTACTCCCCCGGTGTCCTGCTCCTGGACGAACCGCTCTCCAACCTGGACGCGAAGATGCGCGACCAAGCCCGCGTCTGGCTCAAGGACCTCCAACGCGGGGTCGGCCATGTTCATGCACGGCCGCCTCCAGCAGGTGGGCACACCGACCGAGATCTACGAGACTCCCGCCACTCCCGAGGTCGCCGGCTTCATCGGCCGCTGCAACCTCCTGGAGGGGCGCGTCGACTCCACCGAGAGCGGTACCGTACAGGTCGAACTGGGTGAGACCGGCCAGCGCTTGAGGGTGGCCGGCGTCTGCTCCGCGGGGTCGTCCGCCACCGTGGGCCTGCGCTCCGAACGCATCACGCTCACCGACCGCGCGGACGCCCCGCACGACGGTGCCGTCAACGTGCTCCGGGCGAGGATCGAGCAGTGTTCGTACACCGGAGCGCGATTCGAGTACGAGCTCAGCATCGGCGACCTGCGCGTCCACGCCGAGAGCCCCGTCCGGCACACGGACGGCGAGATCAACCTGATCATCCGCCCGGACGACTGCCTGCTGTTCCCCGCACAGGTCTGACCCGAAGCCGGACGTCATGTGTCAGTGGTCGGTCTCCAGGTGGAGCTTGAGCAGGTCCACGCCGTAGTCACCACCGTTGGGCGTGCGGATGATGGTGTGGATGTGCTGCTGGGTGGGGGTGCCGCCCATGCCCATGCCGCCACCGCCAGGGCCGCCGCTCGGCATACCGGTGGGCTGCCCGCTCGGCATGCCGGACGGCTGACCGCTGGGGGCGCCACCGCCGCCGCCCATCTGGGCGTTCTCGCCGTAGGCCAGCGGGGACTGGGCGTCGTACTCGATGAGCACGACCGGGCTGTGCACCCGGTAGTAGAAGGCGGAGGAGTCCTTGGTCTCGCCGATCCAGTAGAAGTACGTGTCGTCGAGGTGCTCCTCCACCTCCTTCATCTTCACCGCGGCGTGGCCGTCGTCCATGTAGCCGACGTAGACGCCGACCAGGTCGAGCAGTTTCTGGCGCTGGGCGGAGGTGAACTCCTTGGCGGCGAGGCCCTGGTAGGCCAGCTTCAGGTTGTCCTGGCCGGCCCCGGCGACCATGTTCGTGCCGCCCTTCTCGTCGGCGGAGATGACCTTCTTGCGCTGCGTCGAGGTCAGGGACCGCAGCAGGGCCAGACCGGCCTTGGTCTCCGGCTTGAAGAGGGTGATCTTCTCACCGTTGTACGTGGCCGAGGTCGGCTCCGAGCCCATGAAGGTCGGGGACATGACGACCTGGTCGCCGAGGACGAAGTAGTTGATGGCCACGTGGTGGCCCTCGTACTGGAAGCCCCAGGGCTTGGACGTGGACGGGGTTCCCATGAAGGTGAAGTAGTAGTGCCCCTCGGTCAGCGTCTCCTTGCCACCACCGTTGTAGTCACCGAGGAAGGCGTTGAGCTTCATGATGTTGCGGGTCCGGGCCAGCCCCTCGGCCGACAGAGCCGCACCGAGCAGCGTGTAGCCGAGGTTCCGCTGCTTCTCGGTCAGATCGCCCATGCGAGCGCCCTCGCGTTCGTAGCCGTCGACGTTGCTCCAGGCCAGCCACTCGTCGTCGTCCACCTCGAACACGGACGCCCGGCGCGCCTTGGCGCTGAGCGCGTCCAGGAACGCCTGCGCGGCCTTCACCACCGCATCCGTCGAGACACCGGTGGAGTGGATCGAGAACAGATCGTCGACGACCGTGCCGTCGGTGGTGACCCCTTCGAAGTCGGCGTACTTCACCTCGGTGGCGCCAGGGCCCATGCCCCCGGCGCCACCGGGCCCACCTGACGGCATCCCGCTCTGTGCGGTGCCGGACGTGGAGTCGGTGGTGTCGGACGCTCCGCCGGAACAGCTGGTCATGGTCGCCACGGCGGCGGCACCGCCGAGCAGCAGGGAACGGTTCATGAACCAGCGGCGCGTGCGCTCGGTGGCGGGGGTACGGGGGCGGTGTGCGTGCATGTACGTGACACTCGCCCAGGACCCTGATTCTTCCGTGAGGTTTTCCTGTCGGACGCCTATGAGATCGCGACGGTGACAGCAGTCTACGGCTCCTGCGGCGCGGACCTCGCCCGCTCAGCGCGGTGGCACAGCACGCGCGTCATGAAGCTGCGGTTCATCTACTGCCCCTACCCGGAACGAACCGGAACCGGCGGTCCGCTCCCGCGGCACGGGGATGGTGAGCGGCTGGGAGGCGTCCGCGGCCAGGGCGGCGGACGCGGTAAAGCCGCTGAGGGATGCCGCGTGTGGCGGACCCTGAACACGGCTATGCACGCCCGTCCATTCGCCCAACCTCGTCGTAGTCAGCCGCAGTGAGGTGAACGCTCACTAACCACGGGGCGCACCGTCATTCGGCGGTACCCGCCCTGCGGCGCGTCTTCTCCTGGCTCACGGACGACAGGTGTTCGCGCAGGTACGCCGATGCCTCGGCGCGTTCCCCCGCCAGGAGGAGGTCGGCGATGCGCACGTGCTCGGCACACCGGACGGCCGCGCGGTCGCGCTGGAGGGAGCGCCGGTACTCGATGAGGCGGCGCAGGCGGTCGACGCGGCGCAGGGAGTCGATGAAGAAGGAGTTACGGCTGCACGCCATGACGACTTCGTGGAAGCGGCTGTTGAGGTCGTAGAGCTGGGCGTTGCCGATGGTGTGGATCTCTCCGCCGACCAGGCGCTGTTGCTGGGCGCGGACGGTTTCCAGGGCGTCGCGGTCGAGGGTGAAGCCGGGTTCGAGGACGGCGGCGGGTTCGATGGTCAGCCGGAAACGGTAGCTGTCCTGGTAGGAGTCCATCGAGGTGAGCATGGGCTGGAACTCCCAGCCGTAACCGGGAAGTCGTTCGATCCAGCCCTCCACGGCGATGCGGCGCAGGACGTGGGCGAGCTGTCCGGGCATGAGGCCGTAGCGGCGGGCGAGGGCGTTCTCGGTGACCCGGTCGGGGAGCCGGCCGTCGAGGCGGTCGGCCGCGATCCGCAGGTACACGTCTTCGGCGGCGTCCTCGGCCGGCGGGAGCGGGGACGCCTCGGTCAAGGCGGGGCCGGTGAGGGCGACGGTGTAGCCGCCCCGTTCGGCGGCGGCCACCACGCCTTCGTCCGCCAGCAGGCGCAGGGCCTGGCGGACCGGCGAGCGGGAGACCTTCAGCTGCTCGGCGAGGGCCCGTTCGACCAGCCGCGTACCGGCGGCCAGCCCGCTCGACGCGATGTGCTCCACGATGCGTGCGGCCGTCCGCCGGGTGAGCGGGGTGGGGCCGTGGGCGGCCGTGGGCGCTGTCATCGTCTGGTGCCTCCGCGTGGACCGGGACCGCCCGGGACCCGGTCGGTCCCGGGCGCCGACGTCATGGTGCAAGGACGGAGTGTACGTGTTCGACCTGCGGCGGAGCCGCGAAGTACGGCCCGGCCAGAGCCCGCCACTTGGCGAAGCCCTCGGAGCCGCGGAAGGTGACGGTGTGGTGGTCGACGGTCTCCCAGCGGACCATCAGCCGGTAGCGCGAGGGGTGTTCGACGCTGCGGTGCAGGTCGACGCCGTCGCAGCCGTCGGCCGCGAGGAAGTGGGGCAGGGCCTTGGCGACGGCCTCCTCGAACTCCTGCTCCTGGCCCGGGTGGACTTCGATCTGGGCGATCTCGGTGATCACAGTGTGCTTCTTCCTGGTGTCAGCCGCGGCTCTCGGCGGCGGCCCTGGCGTGCTCGGCGTCGACCCGGGCGGTGACTCCGGTCTCGACGATGGTGCGGGTGGCGTCGACGGTGGCGTAGATCCACAGGATGCGCATGGGCTCGGTGGCGGAGGCATTGCGGAACCGGTGGGGCATGCCGGCGGGGACGTACGTGGTGTCGAAGCGGGTGACGTGGTGTTCGGTGCCGTCGATCTCCACGATGGCGTCGCCTTCGAGGATGGTGACACTCTCCGGGCAGTTGTGGGTGTGCAGGGTGATGCCCGCGCCGCCGTCGAAGAGGGTCTGGCCGGTGAGGAAGACCTCGGCGCCGACGGCCCGGGTGACCAGCGGGATGGTGCGGGCGCCGCCGCCCCGGCTGAAGGCGGTCAGTTCGGCGGGCCGCAGTACGGCGGGCGGGAAGGAGCTGAAGCAGGGCTCGTCGGCGGAGTGGTCGTGCACGGTGTTCTCCCAATGGGGGTGGTCAGGCGGCCGGGCCGATCCAGACGGTCTTGGTGTTGACGAACTCGCGGATGCCCTCGGCGCCGAGTTCCCGGCCGTAGCCGGACTTCTTGATGCCGCCGAAGGGCAGGCGCGGGTCGGAGGCGACCATGCCGTTGACGAAGACGGCACCGGCGTCGAGGACACGGGTGAGCCGGCGGGCGCGGTCCAGGTCGGACGTCCACAGGGCGGCGCCGAGGCCGTACTCGGTCCGGTTGGCCAGGGCGATCGCCTCGTCGGCGTCGGCGACGCGGGTGATGGCGGCGACGGGGCCGAAGGTCTCCTCGTCGAAGGCGGCCATGCCGGGGCGGACGTGGTCGAGGACGGTGGGCGGGTAGTGGCAGCCCGGGCCGTCGGGGACCTCGCCGCCGAGGGCGAGGACGGCGCCGGCGTCGACGCTGCGGCCGACCTGGTCGTGCAGGGTGTCACGGAGGTTCGCGCGGGCCATCGGACCGATCTCGGTGTCCGGGTCCGTCGGGTCACCGGTCTTCAGGGCCGCCGCCGCGGCGGTGAAGGCCGCCACGAACTCGTCGGCCACGGCGTCCTCGACGATGAACCGCTTGGCGTTGACGCAGGACTGACCGGCGTTGATGTAACGGGCCTTGACGGCGGTGGCGGCGGCGGCCGCGATGTCGGCGTCGGCGAGGACGACGAACGGGTCGGAACCGCCGAGTTCGAGCACCTGCTTCTTCAGGACGGCCGCCGCCTGGGCGGCGACGATCGCGCCGACCTCGGTGGACCCGGTGAGGGTGACGGCCGCGACGCGCGGGTCGGCGATGAGACCGGCGACCCGGTCGACCTCGATGAGCAGGGTGCGGCACAGGCCCTCGGGGGCGCCGGCCTTGCGGACGACCTCCTCGACGGCGAGGGCGCACTGCGGCACGTTGTTGGCGTGCTTGAGCAGCGCGCCGTTGCCGGCTGCCAGGGCGGGCGCGGCGAACCGGAAGAACTGCCAGAAGGGGTAGTTCCACGGCATCACCGCGAGGACGACGCCCAGCGGGTCGTAGACGACGGCGCTCTCGGTGGCGTTGGAGGCGGCGGGCCGGTCCGCGAGCTGGTCCGGGGCATGCTCGGCGTAGTACTCGCACGTCATGGCGCACTTCTCGATCTCCGCGCGCGCCTCCGTGATCGGCTTGCCCATCTCGGCGGTGATCAGCGCCGCGTAGGTGTCCCGGCCCTCGCGCAGGACGCGGGCCATCTCCCGCAGCAGGGGGGTGCGGTCGGTGACGTCCCGTCGGCGCCAGGCGGCCTGGGCGGTGGCGGCGGCAGCGAGGATGCCGTCGACCTCCTGCGGTGACTGCGGGGTGTAGCGGGCGAGTTCGGTGCCGGTGGCCGGGTCGGTGGAAACGATCATCAGGCGGTCTCTCCGGTGTGCTCTGCGTGCTCGATGTGCTCTGCGTGCTCGATGGTGCGGCTGATTTCGGCGGCGAAGTCGGCGGTGCCGAGGGTGCCGCCGATGTCGCGGGTGCGGGTGGCGGGGTTGTCCAGCACGGTGCCGACCGCGCCGGTGATCAGGGCGGCGGCCTGCTGGAGCCGGTCGTCGCCGTCGCGCCGGCCGCGCCAGTCCAGCAGCATCGCGGCGGACAGGATCAGGGAGGTGGGGTTGGCGACGCCCTGCCCCGCGATGTCGGGGGCGGAGCCGTGCTGGGCCTGGGCCACGCACAGGGTGTCGGAGGCGTTGACGGAGCCGCCGAGGCCCAGGCTGCCCGAGAGTTCGGAGGCCTCGTCGGAGAGGATGTCACCGAACATGTTGGTGGTGACGATGACGTCGAACCGCTGGGGACTGCGGATGAGCAGCGCGGCGGTGGCGTCCACGATCAGCTCTTCGAGCTCGACGTCGGGGAACTCGGCGGCCACCTTGCGCACCTCGCGCAGGAACAGTCCGTCCGAGAGCTTGACCACGTTGGCCTTGTGGACGGCCGTCACCTTCTTGCGGCGGGTGCGGGCCAGTTCGAACGCGGTGCGGGCGACCTGCTCGCTGGCCTTCGCGGTGACCTTGCGGATCGAGAACGCCGAGTCCTCGTCGGGCATGAACTCGCCCGCGCCCGCGAACATGTTGCGGTCCGAGTAGAAGCCCTCGGTGTTCTCCCGGACGATGACCAGGTCCATCGGCTCGCGCAGGATGCTCAGGTCGGGGTGGGAGCGGCAGGGGCGGATGTTGGCGTACAGCTTGAAGCGGGTGCGCAGTTCGGCCGAGGGGTTGACGCCGCCCTCGGCACGCGGCGGGTAGTCAAGGTGCGAGACCGGGCCGAGGAGCACGCCGTCGGCCTGCGGAACGCGGTCCAGCACCGCGTCGGGCAGGGTCGAACCGGATGCGGTGAGGGACGCGAAGCCGATGTCGTGGGTCTCGTAGGCCAGGTTCAGGCCGAGCTTCTTGTCGGCTGCGGCGAGCACGTCCAGGGTGGCCTCGGTGATCTCGGGGCCGATGCCGTCGCCGGGCAGGACGAGGATGTTCACGGGGTGCCTTTCATGGGGGTGTTCACAGGCCGACGGTGTGGGCGGCCACGAGGGCCAGGGTGACGGTGAGGCCGCCGCCGATGCGGGTGGCGATCTGTGCGAACGGCATCAGCCGCATACGGTCGGCCGCGGTGAGGATGGCGATGTCGCCCGCGCCGCCCATGCCGCTGTGCGTCGCGGTGACGAGGGCGGTCTCGACAGGGTGGAGTCCGACCCGGCGGGCGACGAGGAATCCGGTGCCGACCATCGCGCACACCATGAGGACGCAGGTGAGCAGGGGTGCCGGCGAGAAGCCCTCGAGCAACGTCTGCCACGGGGTCTGGGTGGCGCTGAAGGTGAACAGCATCGGGAAGGCCATGGCGGCCAGGCAGAAGTCGTAGACGAACCGCGAGCCGTGCTGGAGGCGCGGGGTGACGCCATGGGCGAGTTTGAGGACCACCGCGAGCACCAGCATGACCACCGGGGCCGGCCAGCCGAAAAGGCCATGGGCGAGGACACCGGCCAGGTACAGGGTGACGGCGGTGACACCGGCCGCCGCGACCTGCTGCGCGGTCACCGCGGTCCGTCCGCCGTGTGCGGTCTCGGCGGCTTCCAGCAGGTCGGGGCCGTCTCCGGCGTCCAGGCGGCCGTTGCCGGTCAGGTCCGGACGCCTGCGGCAGACGTGGCTGAGCAGGCCGGCGAGGAGGATCGCGGTGAGGTTGCCCACGAAGATGGCGGGGAGCACCCGGGCGAGCAGCTCGCCCTGCGCGGCGCCGAGGATGCCCGCGTAGCCGATGGTCAGCGGGATGGCCCCCTCCCCCACGCCGCCGGCCATGATCGGTACGACGACGAAGAAGATCGTGTGCTTGAGGCCGAGTCCGGTGGCCGTGCCGACGGCCGTCCCCACCGCGAGCGCGGCCACGCTGCCCGCGAGCAGCGGCACGAAGATCCGGGCGAAGCCGCGGACCAGCACCGTGCGGTCCATGCTCATGATGGAGCCGACGATGACGAAGGCGATGAACAGGCTCAGCACCTTGGTGTCGTCGAAGAACTCGCCGATCGAGTCGAGCGCGGCCTTCGGGACGATTCCCTGGTGGGCCAGGTAGGACGGCACGAGCGTCACGAAGACGGCGGCGCCGCCGATGGTCCGCAGGACGGGCAGCCGCTTGCCGATCTCGGCCAGGGCGAAGGCGAAGACCGCCATGACGCCGATGACCACGGCGAGTTCGCCGGTGACGTGGTGCGTGGCGGACAGACCGGCGATCAGTGCGGCGAGTACGACGAACACCGGCAGCGGCACGATGCCGATGTCGAAGTCCATGCATCGGTGCCAACGGCCGGGAGGCCGGGGTTCCGCCGCGGGGTCGGCGGGGGCGGCGGTGCTTGCGAGGTCGGACATGGGGCGTCCTCAAAGGCGGCTCAGAGGGAAGCGGCGGAGGCTGGTCACGGATGCGCGGGACGGTCGTCCCGGACCGTCCGTGGCGAGTGATCGCCGCAGCGGACGGTGATCGCGCCGCGCCCCGGCACGTCACCGCTGGGGATACGTTAAGCACATCGGTTGGTCTTTTGGAAGAGTGTTGTACCAACACGCGGTCCGGAGTAGCGTCCGAGCGCGGCACATCCGCCCCCTCCCCCTCCCCCAGCTCGCGCGAGGAGCCAGCATGCCCGCACCCGCACCCGCCCCCCGCGCCGTCCAGGTCCTCGGCACCCGCCACACCCCCGGACCCGCCCTCCCGGACGGCGCCTGTGACTCCCACGTACACCTCTTCGGGCCCGCCGACCGCTATCCGTACGCGGCCGATCGGGGTTACCTGCCGCCCGACGCGCTCCCCGCCGACCTGCGCACACTCCACCGGCACCTCGGCATCACCCGTACCGTCCTGGTCCAGCCCAGTCCTTACGGCACCGACAACAGCCGCCTGCTGGACGGCCTGCGCACACTCGGCGACACGGCACGCGGCATCGCCGTGATCGCCCCTGGCACCGCACCGGACGAGCTGCGCGCACTGGACCGGGCCGGGGTGCGCGGAGTCCGCGTCAACCTCGGCGCACGAGCCACCCAGGACCTGGACCGGGCGCGTGAACGCATCGACGCCACGGCGACGGCGATCGCCCCGCTCGGCTGGCACCTGGACCTGCACCTGGGCGCCGCCGCGCTGGCGGCCTTCGAGGACCTCCTGCCCCGGCTCCCCGTCCCGGTGGTGCTCGACCACTTCGCCGGCTACAGGGCGCGGACCCCCTCGGCCACCGGAACACTGGCACGGACCCTGCGGCTGCTGGCGACCGGACGGGTGTGGGTGAAGTTGTCCGCGCCGTACCGCGCGGCCGGCGGCGGCGACCACGACGCTCTGACACCGGCCCTGGCCGCCCTCCTCGATGCTCGCGCCGACCGGGCCCTGTGGGGCTCCGACTGGCCGCACACCGGCGGCTCGCCCGCCAGTCGCCACCCCGACCGTGAGGAGCCGTACCTCTCCGTGGACGACGGCCTCTCCCTGACCCGCTTCAGCGAACGAATCCACCCGTCCGACCTGCGGCGGGTCCTCGTGAACAACCCGGCGAGGCTCTACGGGTGGTGATCGCCGGGTGCGTTTGCCCCCGCCTCCGCTCTTGACGATCAGCCGGGTCTCTAGTTTCCTACCGGCCAACCGGTAAACCGGTTTTCGGTCATCGGGCACGCCCCGCCGAGACTCCCGAGCGCCCCTCGGGTCCGTTCTCGCATGCGCGCTGCCTCCGCTCCGGCACCCCGTTGCCACTGCCGCACACGGCGCACACGGCACCGGAGCACCGGCCGCTCCCCCACACCGACACCGCTTCACGGTCCGGAGCCGCGACAACACGCGACCCCGGCCGGGCGCGTGCCCATCAATCGCTGATCGCACCGCGGCCGCCCCCTCGGCGGTCTCACCCTGCCCCAAGGAGCAATGATGCTCGCCGTCCTCGGCTTCGCCACCCTGGGCAGCTTCATGCTGCTCGTGATGCGGAAGCACCTCTCCGCGTTCACCGCCATCATGCTGACCCCGATCGTCGCCGCCCTCATCGCGGGCAAGGGTGCCGCGCTCGGTGAAATGATCATGAACGGTCTCGACACCGTTGCCGCGACCGCGGCCCTGCTCCTGTTCGCGGTCCTCTACTTCGGCCTGATGATGGAGGCGAAGCTCTTCGACCCGATCTCGGCCTTCATCATCCGCGCCTCCAAGGGCGACCCGATGCGGATCGTGGTCGGCACCGCCGTGCTCGCCCTCCTGGTCGCACTCGACGGCGACGGCACCACCAGCTACATGATCGTCTGCTCGGCGTTCCTGCCCATCTACCGGCGCCTCGGCATGAACCCGCTGATCCTGGCGACGCTCGCC
>NZ_JAVRHI010000191.1:0-6365 GCF_034105845.1 Streptomyces sp. CRN 30
GGAGCGGCGGCCGCCTGCTCGGCCTGGTGCAGCCAGGGCAGGGCGCGACAGCGGCGCAGCAGCCGCACCGCCTCCTCGTAGGCCGCCGGACCGGGCCGGTCGGTGCGCAGCCCGGCCAGGGCGTACGCGGTCCGCGCCTCCTCCATGCCGTGCCCGAGCCGGGCCAGCCGGTCCTGGGCGGACGTCAACTGCCGTACGGCCGCGTCCACCTCCCCGCGTGCGGCCCGCACCAGTGCCTCCGCCCGGTCCAGCACGGCGAGCATGCTCTCCCGCCCCAGTCGCAGCGCCCGCTCCCGGGTGGCGTCGATGACCTGCTGGGCCTCCGCGTGCTCGCCGATCCGCACCAGCGCCTCCGCCAGGTCGCCCTGGCGGCGCCCGCGCGCCGGATCGGTGACCTTCAGGCTCTCCTCCAGCTCCCGCACCCGCCGCAGGGACGTCACCGCGCCCGCCGCGTCCCCGGCCACCAACTGGGCGTGCCCGAGCGCCCCGAGGGCGAGCGAGAGGTGCATCAGGTCACCGTCCCGCTCGGCGTGCAGCACCGCCTCCCGGGCCAGCGCCGCGGCCCGGCCGACATCGCCGCCCGAGGCCTCCGCGAGCGAGGTCTGCATGGCCGAGGCGCCCTCGCCGATCCCCGAGTCCCGGGCCAGGCGCAGGCTCTCCCGGGCCAGGTCGAGGGCCCGGCCGCAGTGCCCGGAACGCAGCTCGGTCTGGGCCAGCCCGCGCAGGAAGTGCACCTCGCTCTCGACCATCCCGCGCCGCCGCACCTCCCGCAGCAGCGCCGTGATGGTGGTCCGGGCCTCGGCGAGCCGGTCGCTCATCACCAGCCAGCGGAAGCGGGCCGCGCCCGCGCCGTTGTGGTGGCACGCCACCTCGTCGTCCTGCGGCTCCGTCAGCGCCCGCTTGATGGTGAGGGGCGCGTCCGGGTGCCCCATCAGGGTCTCGGTCTGGGCCTGCAGGGAGAGCGCCATCAGCTCGGTGCGCCGGGCGCCGGCCCGCTCCGCGAGGCGGGCGGCGTGCGCGGCCTCCGCACGGCACTCGGCGAAGTCGCCCTCCACCACCAGCGCCCGCCAGGCGAGCTGGTAGTGGACCAGCGCGAGCAGCCCGGGTTCGTCGCCCGCGTCCGCGAGGGCCTGCGGGAAGACGGCGTCGACCTCGGCGATGGACTGCCCCGCCGCCTCGATGACCACGATCCAGGCCCGCACCCGGTCCGCGGGTTCGGTGGCCCGGGCCAGCACGTCCCGGGCGATGTCCCGGGCGAGGTCGTGCCCGCCCGCGGTCAGCGCGTCCTCGGCCGCCTGCAGCCGCCGCCCGTCCGGTCCGGGGTCGGCGTCCGCGGGGGTGCGCCGGGCGGCGAGCAGGTTCAGCTCCGCGGCGACCGAGGGCGCGCCCCGGTCCCGCGCCGCGGCCGCGGCCTCACCGAGCCCCGCCGCGACCACGGGGTCCGTGCCGGTGGTGGCGAGGGCCAGGTGCCGGGCGCGTTCGATGGGGTCGGAGGCGGCCGTGGACAGCGCGGCGTGGGCCGCGCGCCGCTCCGCCGCGCCGGCCTCCGCGTACAGGGCGGCCGACACCAGGGGATGCGCGAACCGTACGCCCGGCCCCTCCCGCTCGGGGGCGAGCAGGCCGAGCTCGACCGCCTGCGCGGTCTCCGCCTCGGCGTTCTCCCGGCCGGCCGCGTGCAGCAGGGCCAGCGTGGGGCGCGCGCCGGCGCTCGCGACCAGCAGGGTGCGGCGGGCCCCGGCGGACAGCATCTCCAGCCGGTGCAGCACCAGCGCCCGCAGCGAGGTCGGCACGGGCAGCGGCTCCCCGGGGCGCGGCGGGGTCGGGCTCTCGGCGAGGGCCCGGCCGAGCTCCAGCGCGAACAGCGGGTTGCCGCCGCTGGTGCGGTGGATGTCCCGCACCGTGGAGCGGGACAGGTCGGTGTGGCCGTGGTGCGCGAGCAGCTCGGCCACCTGCGCCAGGGTGAGCGGGGCGACACGGACGGTCAGGGTGTCCGGGGGCAACGCGCGTAGATACCGGTCCTGCGCGGACCCACCGGTCTCCGTCTCGGCGCGTACGGCGCAGAGCATCCGGACCGGCAGCTCCCCGAGCCGACGCGCGGCGAACCCCAGCAGCTCGGCACTGGCCGAGTCCAGCCACTGGAGGTCGTCGGCGACGATCAGGACGGGACCCCTGGCGGCGAGGGCGCGCAGGGTCGACAGCACGGCCAGCCGCAGGGCGAGGCCGTCGCGCTGGAGGGTGGACTCGCCACGGCCGGTGAGCGCCGACTCCAGGGCGTCCCGCTGCGGGGCGGGCAGCTGGTCGGACACCTCGTCCGCGACCAGGCCGAGCAGATCGGCCAGCGCCAGGAACGGCAGATGGGATTCGGACTCGGTGGCCGCGCAGCGCAGCACCGTCCGTGCTTCGTCGGCGTATTCCGCGGCCAACGTGCGCAGAAGGGTCGATTTACCGATTCCGGCGGGTCCGCGTACGACGACGCTGCCGCCGCGCGCCAGCTGCTCACGCGCCCCGCCCAGCAGCTCCTCCCGGCCGATGACCAGGTCGGGGCGCGGCCTGCCAGGCTCTCCGAGGTCCCGTCGCACGGTCACCGCTCCCCTCGTGTCGTGTTCGGGCCAATATTAGGCAACGGCACTTTGAATTCCGGGGCGAAGGCCTGGTGAGGAGAACAACAGACGCGGTAAGGCGGTCCCGGCATGGAACAATTCACGGGACTCGTGCATGAATATGTCATTCGTGTCGGCTGCCGTGACCGCCCCGCACCCCGGCGCCCTCCACGCCACCGCCGCAGGGCGCCCGCCTTCCCCCGCGGTTCCACCCCCGTCCGGGGGCTGGTGAGACCCGCGTCACCCGTTACACGATGTCCGGGACCCGTCCGGCGACGAGGAGGACATATGGCGGTGAGCACGAGCGCCACGGCACAGTTCCGGGCGGCCCGGGACTTCCTGCTGGCGCACCGTGAGGACTACGCCACGGCCCACCGGGACTTCACCTGGCCGCGCCCCGAGTACTTCAACTGGGCACTCGACTGGTTCGACGTCATCGCACACGGCAACGACCGGACCGCCCTGCACATCGTGGAGGAGGACGGCAGCGAGACCCGCGTCTCCTTCGCCGAGATGTCCGCCCGCTCGGACCGGGTGGCGAACTGGCTCCGTGACCGGGGAGTCCGCCCCGACCACCGCGTCCTCGTCATGCTCGGCAACCAGACCGAACTGTGGGAGACCGCCCTCGCCGCCATGAAGCTGGGCGCCGTCGTCATCCCCGCCACCCCGCTGCTCGGCACCGCCGACCTCGCCGACCGGGTCGAACGCGGACGGGTACGGCACGTGATCGTCCGCGCCGAGGACACCGCCAAGTTCGACGGCGTGCCCGGTCGCTGGACCCGCATCGCGGTCGGCGGGGCACCGGAGGGCTGGCGGTCCTACGAGGAGGCGTACGGCTCACCCGCCGCGTTCACGCCCATCGGCCCCACCAACGCCGGCGATCCCCTGCTGCTCTACTTCACCTCGGGCACCACGGCCCGCCCCAAGCTGGTCGAGCACACCCATGTCTCGTACCCCGTCGGCCACCTCGCCACCATGTACTGGATCGGCCTGCAGCCGGGCGACGTCCACCTCAACATCTCCTCACCGGGCTGGGCCAAGCACGCCTGGTCCAACCTCTTCGCCCCCTGGAACGCCGAGGCCACCGTCTTCCTGCACAACTACACCCGCTTCGACGCCGTCCGCCTGATGACCGAGATGGACCGCGCGGGCGTCACCACCTTCTGTGCCCCGCCCACCGTGTGGCGCATGCTCATCCAGGCCGACCTGACCCAGCTGCGCAACCCCCCGCGCGAGGCCGTCGCCGCCGGTGAGCCGCTCAACCCCGAGGTCATCGACCAGGTCCGCGAGGCCTGGGGGGTCACCGTCCGGGACGGTTTCGGGCAGACGGAGACCGTCGTCCAGGTCTCCAACAGTCCCGGCCAGGAGCTCAGGACGGGCTCCATGGGGCGCCCCAGCCCCGGCTTCACCATCGAGCTCCTCGACCCGGTGTCGGGCGCGGCGGGCGTCCGGGAGGGCGAGATCGCCGTCGACCTCTCCGACCACCCCGTGGGCGTGATGACCGGCTACCACGGCGACCCCGACCGCACGGCCGAGGTCATGGCCGGCGGCTACTACCGCACCGGCGACATCGGCGTGCGCGACGAGGAGGGCCGCATCACCTACGTGGGGCGCGCCGACGACGTCTTCAAGGCCAGCGACTACAAGATCAGCCCCTTCGAGCTGGAGAGCGCCCTGCTGGAGCACGAGGCGGTGGCCGAGGCGGCGGTGGTGCCCGCGCCGGACGAGCTGCGGCTGGCCGTCCCGAAGGCGTACATCGTGCTCGCCGAGGGCTGGGAGCCGGGCCCCGGCACGGCGAAGGTGCTCTTCGAGCACGCGCGGCTGACCCTCGCGCCGTACAAGCGCGTGCGCCGCCTGGAGTTCGGGGCGCTGCCCAAGACGGTGTCCGGCAAGATCCGGCGGATCGAGCTGCGGGAGGCGACGGCGGCGGGCTCCGACGCGGAGTACCGCGAGGAGGACTTCCGGTGATCCTCGGGGCGTGCGGTCAGCCGTTCGCCGGCGCCCGGTCCACCGGCGTCGGGTCCGCCGTCAGGTCACGGCGCATGCAGACCCGGGGCCAGCGGTCCAGGCCGTGCGCCGCCTCCTCGGCACGGAGGGTGCGCAGCCCTTCGGTGAGTTCGGCCGCGGTGAGGGTGCGGAAGCCCAGACGCGCGTAGTACGGCGCGTTCCACGGGACCTCCGTGAAGGTGGTCAGCGTCAGGGCGGTCAGGCCCTCGGCGCGGGCGCGGTCCGCGGCGTGCGCGAGGAGGGCCCGGCCCACGCCCCGGCGGGCGACGGCAGGGTGCACCGACACCTGCTCGACGTGCAGGGCGCCGTCGACGGGCGCGCAGAGGCAGTACGCGCGCGGGCGGTCGTCCCGGTCGACGGCGACCCAGGCGCGCCCGGCGCGACGGAAGCCCTCGAGCACCTCGAGCGCCGGCGGCTCGTCGTCGGCGACGGCGTCCATGCCGAGGTCCCGGAAACAGGCGCCGGCGGCACGCTCCAGGTCCCGGAGGGCGGGCAGGTCGTCAGGGGTGGCGGTGCGGATCCGCGGGGTGTGCATGGGAGGGAGTATCGGCGCGCCGGCGCGCGGCTGTCGCGCCGATGTCCCGGGCGCCCGGATGAGAGCCGGGGGAGACAGGGCGGCTCACGCCCCGCTGGTGAGCAGTTCGTTCGCCGGGCCGTTGACCGGCTGGGGCGTGCCCGTGAGGTCCAGCACGAAGAGGGCGATGCCCAGGGCGTCGGCGCGGTGGCGGGCCTCCGGGTCGTATCCCGCGAGGGAGAAGTACACGCACCCCGCCGACTCCGTCATCGCCGTCAGCCACAGGCACTCCACGTCACGCGGTGAGGCGGGACGCACCGTCGGGTCCACCTGGGCCACCACGCCCCGCGCGGCGAGCCCGATGCCGGACGGCGGCCGCTGGTCCGCCCGCCGGATGTCCCGGTAACCGAGCCAGCGCAGATAGAGGGCGGCCGCGGTGACCGCGTCGCGCGCCGTGCGGATGGTGACCGGGTGGAAGGCGGGCCGGGGGAGGGCCACGGTCCGGTCGGGCTGGTCGTCGTCCATCGTGCCCGGACGTCCGGTGGGCGCGCCGGTGCGGCCGGCGGGTGCGCCGGAGCCGGCGCCGGGGCCCGGACCGGGCCGGCGGCCGAAGGGGTCCGGTCTGCCGGGCGGACCGGTGTCGTGCCGCTCGCCCGCGCGCAGCGGTCGGGAGGTCACCGTGACCGGCACGCGCACGAGGGTGCCGCAAGGGCAGCCCAGCTCGGGCTGCGGCCACTGGTCCTCCCGCTCGCAGGCCTCGCAGCGCACGGTGATCCAGTCCTCGTCCCAGGTGCGGTGGGTGACCGCGGTGGCGGTGCCGAACGGGTCCAGCGGCGGGGTGACGGGCGCCCCGCACGCGCAGGGATAGGCCGGTGCCGTGTACCGGTGCTCACGCCGGCAGCCCGGACACCGCACCCGGAGGCTCTCGGTCATGGCCCACTCCACTCCACACCGTCCGACGCCGGACAGCCCCTCCATCGTGCTCCAGGGAGGCCCGCTCCAACAGCCGAACGGCCGGATGACCATGCCCCTCCCGCACCGGGAAGGCACCGCCCGCAGCGGGCGGGGGCGGCGGGGCGGCGGTCCATCGGCGCGCTGACCTGCACGCGGACCTGCACGTGGACCGGCGCGTGGGCCGGTGCGTGGGCCGGTGCGTGGACCGCCCCTCTCCCGTCGTGCCCCGTACGGTCGGGAAGCGCCCCGCGCCCGCGGACGCCCCCGTGCGTCCGCGTCGTGCCCGGCCG
>NZ_JAVRHI010000192.1:0-21178 GCF_034105845.1 Streptomyces sp. CRN 30
ACCATCATGCTCACCGGGCCCGCCCCCGCCACCCGCAAGGCGCTCGCCAAGGCGGGTCTCACCATCGACGACATCGACCTCGTCGAGATCAACGAGGCGTTCGCGGCGGTCGTCCTGCGCTTCGTCAAGGACATGGGACTCTCCCTGGACAAGGTCAACGTCAACGGCGGCGCCATCGCGCTCGGCCACCCGCTCGGCGCCACCGGCGCGATCATCCTCGGCACCCTCGTCGACGAACTGGAACGACAGGACAAGCGGTACGGCCTCGCCACCCTCTGCGTGGGCGGCGGCATGGGCATCGCCACCGTCGTAGAGCGCGTCTGACTCCCCTCCCCGCCGCACCTTGGAGCACACCCCTATGAGCACCGAGTCCACCATCCGCTGGGAACAGGACCGCACCGGCGTCGTCACCCTCGTCCTCGACGACCCCAACCAGTCCGCCAACACCATGAACCAGGCGTTCCGCGAGTCCCTCGCCACGGTCACCGACCGCCTGGAGGCCGAGAAGGACACCGTCCGCGGCGTCATCATCACCTCCGCCAAGAAGACCTTCTTCGCCGGCGGCGACCTGCGCGACCTCATCCGCGTCACCCCCGAGACCGCCCAGGAACTCTTCGACGGCGGCCTCGCCATCAAGCGGAACCTGCGCCGCATCGAGACCCTGGGCGTGCCCGTCGTCGCCGCGATCAACGGCGCCGCGCTCGGCGGCGGGTACGAGATCGCCCTCGCCTGCCACCACCGCATCGCCCTCGACGCGCCCGGCTCCAAGATCGGCCTCCCCGAGGTCACCCTCGGCCTGCTCCCCGGGGGCGGCGGCGTCGTCCGCACCGTACGGCTGCTCGGCATCACCGACGCGCTGCTGAAGGTGCTGCTCCAGGGCACCCAGTACGCCCCCCGCCGCGCCGCCGGGAACGGCCTGGTCCACGAGGTCGCCGACAGCCCCGACGACCTGCTCGCCAAGGCCCGCGCCTTCATCGACGCCCACCCCGAGTCGGCCCAGCCCTGGGACGTCCCCGGCTACCGCATCCCCGGCGGCACCCCCAGCAACCCCAAGTTCGCCGCCAACCTGCCCGCCTTCCCGGCCAACCTGCGCAAGCAGACGGGCGGCGCGCCCTACCCGGCGCCGCGCAACATCATGGCCGCCGCCGTCGAGGGCGCCCAGGTCGACTTCGAGACCGCCCAGGTCATCGAGGCCCGCTACTTCGTCGAACTGGCCGCGGGACAGACCGCGAAGAACATGATCCAGGCGTTCTTCTTCGACCTCCAGGCCGTCAACTCCGGCGCCAGCCGGCCCCAGGGCGTCGCGCCCCGCCAGGTCCGCAAGGTCGCCGTCCTCGGCGCCGGGATGATGGGCGCGGGCATCGCCTACTCGTGCGCCCGCGCGGGGATCGACGTCGTCCTGAAGGACGTCTCCCCGGAAGCCGCGCTCAAGGGCAAGGGCTACTCCGAGAAGCTGTGCGCCAAGGCCGTCTCCCGAGGCCGTACCACCCAGGAGAAGGCCGACGCGCTGCTCGCCCGGATCACCCCCACCGCCGAGGCCGCCGACCTCGCGGACTGCGACGCGGTGATCGAGGCCGTCTTCGAGGACACCTCCCTCAAGCACAAGGTGTTCCAGGAGATCGAGCACGTCGTGGCCCCCGACGCGCTGCTCTGCTCCAACACCTCAACGCTGCCCATCACCGCCCTCGCCGAAGGTGTCGAGCGCCAGGGCGACTTCATCGGGCTGCACTTCTTCTCGCCCGTCGACAAGATGCCGCTGGTGGAGATCATCAAGGGCGAGCGGACCGGCGACGAGGCGCTCGCCCGCGCCTTCGACCTGGTGCGGCAGATCAAGAAGACGCCGATCGTCGTCAACGACAGCCGGGGCTTCTTCACCTCCCGCGTCATCGGCCACTTCATCAACGAGGGGGTCGCCATGGTGGGGGAGGGCGTCGAGCCCGCGTCGGTCGAACAGGCCGCCGCCCAGGCCGGCTACCCCGCCAAGGTGCTCTCCCTCATGGACGAGCTGACGCTCACCCTGCCGCGCAAGATCCGCCAGGAGACCCGCCGGGCCGTGGAGGAGGCGGGCGGCACCTGGACCGCGCACCCCGCCGAGGCCGTCATCGACCGCATGGTCGACGAGTTCGGCCGCACCGGCCGCAGCGGCGGCGCCGGCTTCTACGACTACGACGACACCGGCAAACGCGCCGCGCTGTGGCCCGGACTGCGTGAGCACTTCACCCGGCCCGGCACCAAGATCCCCTTCCGGGACATGCAGGAGCGGATGCTCTTCGCCGAGGCGCTGGACACCGTCCGGCTGCTGGAGGAGGGCGTCCTGACCTCCGTCGCCGACGCCAACATCGGCTCGGTCCTCGGCATCGGCTTCCCCGGCTGGACCGGCGGCGTCCTGCAGTACGTCAACGGCTACGAGGGCGGCCTGCCCGGCTTCGTGGCACGCGCGCGTGAACTCGCCGAACGCTACGGCGACCGGTTCACGCCGCCCGCGCTGCTGGTGGAGAAGGCGGAGCGGGGCGAGGTCTTCACCGACGCGCGCTGAGCACGCCTGGGCACGGGGGACCGGCGTACCGCTCAGCGGTACGCCGGTCTTGCCCCGCGGGAGCCGTCCCCCGACGCTGACCGGCGAACACACCGGTCGCGCGCGGTCCCGTCCCCGTCCCCGTCCCCGAGGAGTGCCCATGGGTCACAGTCCCGCCCCCGCACGGCCCGGCCGGCTCCGGCCGGGCGGCAGCGCGGCGGCCCTCCTCGACATCCTCCGCGACGAGGGCGTGGACCGCGTCTTCGGCAACCCCGGCACCACCGAACTGCCCTTCCTCGCCGCGCTCTCCGAGGCCGCCGACGCCCCCGAGTACGTCCTCGGCGTCCACGAGGGCGCCGTCGTCGCCATGGCCGACGGCTACGCCCGTGCCACCGGGCGCCCCGCCTTCGTCAGCCTGCACATCGCCGCCGGCCTCGCCAACGGGCTGCTCGGCCTGCTCAACGCCCGCCGCTCCCGCACCCCCCTCGTCGTCACCGCCGGACAGCAGGACCGCCGCCACCTCCAGCAGGACCCCATGCTCTCCGGCGACCTCCTCGGCCTCGCCGCCCCCGCCGTCAAGGAGAGCTACGACGTCCAGCACGCCCGGGACCTGCCGCTCGCCCTGCGCCGCGCCTTCGCCCGCGCCGTACGGCCGCCCGCCGGACCCGTCTTCCTCTCCCTGCCGATGGACCTCTTCGACGACGACACCGGCACCGAGGTCCCGGCCCGCACCCCCGCGCCGCCGCTCGGGCCCGCCGCCGGACTGGAACGGGCCGCCGCGCTGCTCGGCGCCGCCGCCCGCCCCGCGATCGTCGCCGGGGACGGAGTGGGCCGCGAGGGCGCCGTCGCCGCGCTGGTCCGCACCGCGGAGGCGTGCGGCGCCCCCGTCCACCACCAGCCGATGGCCGACTGCCTCGACTTCCCCACCACCCACCCGCTGCACGCCGGACCGCTGCCGCCCCGCCACGACGCCGTCCGGGCCGCGCTCACGCCGTACGACACGGTGCTCATCGCCGGCGCGCACGCCTTCACCCCGCACCACTACAGCCCCGGGCCCGCCCTGCCGCCGGGACTCACCGTCCTCCAGATCGACTCGGACCCCGACGAGATCGGCCGCAACTTCCCCGCCGACGCCGGTCTGGTGGGCGCGCTGGAACCGTCCCTGGACCGGCTCGCCGCGCTGCTGCGCGAGCGGGTGCCCGCCCGTACCGCACAGGAGCGGCTGCTGCGCGCCGAGAAGACGCACGCCGCCGCCCTCGCCGGTGCCGAGTCCGCCGCGCGCGCCGCGTACTCCCGCGCTCCGCTCGACCCCCGTGCCGCCGCGCACGCCGTCGCGCACGGCCTGCCGCCCGGCGCCGCGGTCGTCGAGGAGGCCATCACCGTGGGTGTGCCGCTGCGCCGCCTCGCACGCCTGGAGGACCCCGGCAGCTACACCCACGCCGTCGGCGGCGGCCTGGGCTGGGGCATCGGCGCCGCCGTCGGCCGGTCGCTGGCCGAACCCGGCCGGCCCGTCGTCGCCGTCCTGGGCGACGGCTGCGCCCTCTTCGGCCTCCAGGGCCTGTTCAGCGCCGCGCGGCAGGCCGTCCCCGTGCTCTTCGTGGTGATGAACAACGGCGCCTACCGCACGCTCCAGGACACGTACACCGCCCTCGGCGGCGAGGGCGTCTGCCCCGGCAGCGAACTGGGCACGCTGGACTACACCCGCGCCGCGGAGTTCTTCGGCGTCGACGCGGTGCGCGCCGACAGCGCCGAGCACCTGTGGGAGCTGGTGTCGCGCGCCGCGGAGCTGACCGGGCCGCTGCTGGTCGACGTACCGCTGCGGAACTGACCGGTACCGGCCGCACGGGGTGGGCCGCACCGGGTGCCGTACACACCTTGTCACCCGCACACCGGGCCCCCACCATCGGTGCATGACGGACGTCCCGCCGCCCAGGTCGGTGCTCGCGCGCGGCGCGCTGCTGCTGCGCGCGTGCGGGGAGGGGGCCGGGGCCCTCACCCTCGCCGAACTGGCCCTGCGCACCGGGCTGCCCAAGCCCACCGCGCACCGCCTGGCCGGCGAGCTGGTCCGCCTCGGGCTGGTCGAACGCACCGCGGACGGCACGTACCGCATCGGGCTCCAGCTCTTCGTACTGGGCCAGTCCGCGCCGTCCCTACGGGAGCTGCGGGACGCCGCGCTGCCCTACCTCGGCGATCTGCACGAGGCCACCCACGAGAACGTGCACCTGGCCGTGCCGCACGGCACCGACACCCTGTTCGTGGAGAAGGTCACCGGCCGCCGCGCCACCCCGATCGTCTCCCGCACCGGCGGGCGGCTCCCCGCGCACTGCACGGCCACCGGCAAGCTCTTCCTCGCGCAGGACCCGGGCCGCCCGCCGCACGGCACGCTGCCCCGGCTCACCCCGCGCACCCTCGTCCTGCCCGGCCAGCTCGCCCGCGACCTCGCGCTGACCCGGGCCCGCGGCTACGGGCTCAACTGGGAGGAGGCCGAGGTCGGCGTCTCCGCGGTCGCCGCCCCCGTCTACGCGCCCGGCGACGCCTCCCGCGCCGTCGCCGCCCTCTCCGTCACCGGCGGCACCCGCCGCCTGGACATGGACCGCGTCGGCGCCCGCGTCTGCGCGGCGGCCCGCGCCCTGACCCGGGCCCTCTCGACGGCCTGAGCCAACGGCCTGAATCAACGGCCTGAATCAATAGCCCGAGCCAACGGCCCGAGCCAACAGCCCGAGCCAACGGCCCCACACCCACCGCCACGAGCCTGGCGGTCCGCCCCGCTGCCCCGCCCCGCTGCCCCGCGCCGCTGCCCCGCGCCGCCGCGCCCGGTGCTCAGTCGCCGGACGTGGCGGACGGGCCGTCGGCCGTCCACTGCGTCGACACCGCCAGCGCGCGCTCCGTCAGCCGCTCTCCGGCGAGTTCGTCGGTGAGGCGGCCGCGGACGAAGACCAGGACGCGGTCGCAGACCTCGGTCAGCTCCGCCAGGTCGGTCGAGGCCATCAGGACGGCCGCGCCGTCCGCGGCGAGTTCGCCCACCACCCGGTGCATCTCCGCGCGGATGCCGACATCGACGCCGCGCGTCGGGTCGTCGAGGACCACGATCCGCGGCCCGGTCGCGAGCCACTTGGCGAAGACGACCTTCTGCTGGTTGCCGCCGGACAGCCGGCCCACCACCTCGTGCGGCCCGCCGCGCAGCCGCAGCCGCCGCGTCAGTTCCCCCGTCCGCCGCACCAGCGCGGCACGCGAGGGCGCGACACCGCCCCGGCCCAGCGCCAGCCAGCTCACCGCCGTGACGTTCTCCCACACCCGGCGGTCCGTCATCAGCCCGTACCGCTTGCGGTCGCTCGGCACGAAGGCGACGCCCGCCCGGACCGCCTCCCGCAGCGACCGCGGCCGTCCGCGCCCGCCCACCTCCACGCGCCCCGCCGAGACGGCCGTCCGCCCGCACACCACCTCAAGCGCGCTCAGGTGCCCGGCCCCCTGCAACCCGGTCACCCCCACCACCTCGCCCGCCCGCACGGCGAACGAGACGTCCGCCAGCCGCCCCGGCACACTCACCCCGGACAGCGTCACCCGCGGGTCCCGCCCGGACACCACCCGCGCCCGGCGCACCGGCTGCTCGGGACGGTGCCCCAGCATCGCCGCCACCAGGTCGGGCACGTCCACCTCCGTCCGCCGCACCCCGCCGAGCGCCACCCGGCCGTCGCGCAGCACCGTCACCCGGCGCGCGAAGCGCATGACCTCCCGCAGGAAGTGGGTGACGTACAGGACGGCGATGCCCCGCCCGGTGAGCGTGGCGAGGACCCGCTCCAGCCGGTCCACGGCGGCGGCCGGGAGCGCCGACGTCGGCTCGTCGAGGATGAGCAGCCCGGGGGCGCGCAGCAGCGCCCGCGCGATCTCCGTCAGCTGCTGGTCCGCCAGCGAGAGTCCGCCCGCCGGCGCTCCCGGATCCACGTCGAGGCCCAGCTCCGCCAGGACGGGGCGGGCCGCCCGGTCCATGGCACCCCGGTCCAGCAGCCCCCACCGGCGCGGCGGCCGGTACGGGAAGAGGTTCTCCCGCACGGTGAGGTCGGGGAACAGGCTCAGCTCCTGCGAGACGACCGCGATCCGCGCCGCCCTGGGCAGCCGCACCGTCCCGGCGTCGGCCGCGAGCGTCCCCGACACCACCCGGACCAGCGTGGACTTGCCCGCGCCGTTCTCCCCGACCAGCGCGTGCACCTCCCCGCCGCGCAGCCGGATGCCGGCGCCGTCCAGCGCGCGGACCCCGCCGTAGGACTTCACCAGGTCCGTGGCCACCAGCACGTCGTCATCCGCGTCGTGGGTCACTGCCGTACTCACCTCGTACGTCATCTCAGCGCGCGTCCTCCAGCGGCCGCAGCGCCGCCTCCTGGTCGTCGAGGAGCTTGTCGATCGTCGGCCTGTACCAGTCGTACGCCGCGTCCGAGGACTTCTGCCGGGCCGTGACCTCGTCGATGTTGGAGGAGTCCACCACCCCGCCGGGGGAGAGGAACCAGCCGTCGGGAAGGTCGCCGTCGTTCTCCCGCACCGCTTCGATGAGCATCGCCGTGGAGAGATAGCCCTTGAGGAAGTGCTGGGGGTCGATGGTGACGAAGTTCGAACCGTCCTTCACCGCGTCCAGCGTCTTGGGGTCGACGTCGAAGCCGGCCGTGAGCCACTCCCCCTTCTTCGTCTTCTTCAGCTTGGCGAGGTTGTAGCTGTCGGCGTCACCCACACCGAGGAACGCCAGCGCGCGCGGATGCGCGTTGACCTGCGCCGACCAGGAGCCGTAGTTCTGCCCCGGGTCGCTGTACGTCTGGAAGGGACCGAGGACCTTCACACCCGGCGCCTTCTCCTCGAACGTGTCGGCGATGCCCTTCGCCCGGTTGTCCAGCACGGGGGTGCCGGGGTTGGGCACCCCGATGACGACCTCGCCCTTCGGATCGGCGCCGAGCCGCTTCAGCGCCTCTGTCGCCATCAACCGGCCCAGCGCGTAGTTGTCGTTGCCGACATAGAACGAGATCTTGCTGCCCTCGGTGGGGGCCGTGTCGCAGGCGACGACCGGGATGCCCTGGCCGACGGCGCGCGCGGCGGGGCGGGTGAAGATCGGCGGATCGAGGTTCTCCAGGACGATGCCGTCCTTCGCCCGGGTGGTGAGGTTCTGGAAGAGCTGCACCTCGGCGGGGCCGTCGGTGTTGGGCGGCCCGACCGCCTTGAAGTCCACGCCGCCCGCGTGGTCCGCGGCGCTCTCGGCGCCCAGCACCATCTCGTGGGCGAAGTTCAGCGAGATGTTGGCGACCGCCATCCCCATGTCCAGTTCGTCGTCCGAACCGGAACCGCCCGCCCCGCACCCGACGGCGGCCAGCAGAGCCAGCACGCCCAGCGCGGCGCACAGGGAGCGGGAACGCGGACGGGAACGCGAACAGGAACGCGCACGAGATCGACGGTGCATGACGGCCTCCCTCAGCCTGAACCGACGCCTGAACCGACCACCTGTACCGAGCCCCGCACCGAGACTTGTACTGACACCTGTACCGACACCTGTCACCCCCGCCTGCGCCCCGTGCGCCGCAGCGCGCTGTCCGCCGCCACGGCCACGAGGATCACCCCGCCGGTCGCGAACGACGTCCAGTTGACCGGTACTTCGAAGAAGACCAGCCCCGCCGCGACCACCGACAGGATCAGCGCCCCGGCCACCGCGCCGACCACCGAACCGCGCCCGCCGGCCAGCGGGGTGCCGCCGATGATGCAGGCGGCGATCGCCTGGAGCTCGTAGCCCTGGCCCAGCGTCGGATCGCCCGCGCCGTAGAACGCGAGGGCGAGCGCCGCCGCGCAGGCCGTGGTGAGTCCGGACAGGGCCAGCGCCTGGATACGGGTGCGGACGACCGGGATGCCGCTGAACGCGGCGGCGTCGGGGTTGGACCCGATCGCCCGCACCCGGGCCCCGAAGCGGGTGCGGGCCAGTACCACCGCGAGCACGGCCACCACCGCGAGCAGCACCCACAACGCGAAGGGCACCCCGCCCGGGTCCCCGCCCGCGAAGGTGAAGAACGAGTCGTCCAGCGGCAGATCGGTGATCTGCTTGCCGTCGGCCAGCGCCAGCCCGATTCCCCGGTAGAGCATCAGCGTGCCCAGCGTCACGATGAACGACGGCAGCGCCAGCGCCGTCGTCACCAGCGCGTTGAACACCCCCGCCGCGACGCCCGTCAGCAGCATCACCGGCACCGCCAGCCAGGGCGCCAGCCCCTCACGCACCAGCAGCGCCCCGATGACCAGGCACATCGCGTATCCGCCGCCCACCGACAGGTCGACCTCGCGCATGGCGAGCGCGAACACCATCCCGCACGCCATCAGCGAGATGTAGACGGAGTTGTGCGCGGTGGACAGCAGGTTGCCGGAGTCGAGGAAGTCCGGGTACGGGATACCGATCCCGGCGATCAGCAGCCCCAGTACCAGCAGTACGCCCAGCTCGTCCCAGCCGGGACGGGACAGCGGCCAGAGCCGACGGCGCGGCCCGCCGGTCCGGTCGCGGGCGCGCTCGGGGTCGTCCACGGCACGCTCGGTCTCGGTCATCGGGCACGGCTCCCGTACGGCTGGTACTGGGGACGCCCCGCAGCGTCGGGCCCCCGGGACCCGGGCGGCAACACGGACGTTCCGGCGAGTGGAATGGCCGCCGGGCCCCTTGCCCCGCGCATGACGGATCGTCACACTCCGTCCATGGAGACGCCGACCGCACTGGTGACCGGAGCGGCCCAGGGACTCGGGCAGGAGTTCGCCGCCGCCCTCGCCCGACGCGGCTTCCGGGTCGCCGGCCTCGACATCGTCCCGCAGACCGAGACCGCCGAGCGCGTCCTCGACTACGTGGAACTCGTCGGCGACGTCACCGACGAGCACCAGGTGCGCGCCGCCCTGGAGCGCACCGTCGACCGCTTCGGCACCCTGCACGTCGTCGTCAACAACGCCGGTGTCTACCCGGCGGGACCCTTCGAGGAGACCTCCCTCGACGACTGGCGCCGCGTCCTGCGCGTCAACCTGGAGGGTCCCTTCGTCGTGACCCGGCTCGCGCTGCCCTACCTCAAGGCGGCCGGCTGGGGCCGCGTCGTCAACGTCGCCTCCGCCGCCGTCTTCACCGCGCCACCGGACATGGTCCCCTACGTCGCCTCCAAGACCGGCCTCATCGGCTTCACCCGCGCCCTCGCCTCGGCGCTCGGCCCGTACGGCATCACCGTCAACGCGATCGCGCCCAGCATGGTGCGCACCGCCACCGCCGAGCGGACGGTCGGCGCGGACGGCGGCTTCGAACGGGTCCGCGACCAGCAGGCCGTGCCGCGCGTGCAGGAGCCGTCCGACCTGATCTCCACCCTGCTGTACGTGGTGGACGAGGACAGCGGCTTCCTCACCGGCCAGACCCTCAACGTCTCCGGCGGCTCCACCTACGCCTGACCGTCAGCCGTCAGCCGTCAGCCGTCAGCCGTCATTCGCTGTCCGGCGTGGAGGTGGCCGACGTGGACGGCGGCGGCTCCTGCGCCAGCCACGCCCCCACCTCCTCCTTCAGCGACCGCTGGAACGCCGTCAGCAGCGCCTGCACCACCAGCGGCTGCATGTGCGCCGAGAGCGACCGCACGTCCCGGGCGTCCCGCTCCGCCGTCTCGCCGCGCAGCAGCTCCGACAGCTCGCGGGCGGCCTGCCGGGAGTGCCCGATGAGCACCCCGCGCGCGGTGAGGAGGGCCTCCTGCGACAGCGGCATGTCCAGCAGCCGCACGCCGAGCCGGAACAGCCCCAGGTCGACGCGGTAGCCGCCGTCGTCGGCCGCGCCGACCACGCCCATGGCGGCCAGCCGCTCGACGTCGTCGTCGGTCAGCGGGCGCCCGGCCCGCCGTACGAGCTGCTCCCGGGTGACCGTCTCCACGGCGTCCGGCGCCCACGCTGCCACCACCGCGCGGTGGACCGCCAGGTCGTGGGCGCTCAGGTCCGGCGGCAGCCGCTCCAGGTAGCGCTCGATGGCCGCGAGCGTCATGCCCTGCTGCTGGAGCTCCTCGATCAGTTCGAGGCGGGCCAGGTGTTCGCGGCCGTAGCGGCCCACCCGCCGGGGACCGATCACCGGGGGCGGCAGCAGGCCCCGGGTGCCGTAGAAGCGCACCGTGCGGACCGTGACACCCGCCCGCGCGGCCAGCTCGTCGACCGTCAGGCTCGGCTCTTCGGTGTCGGTCGTCATGTGCAGCAGTATCGCTGTCTCACCAGTACTGTGAAACCTCGTCCGCACCCGTGCCCGCCCCCGGGTGTGAACGAACGGTGATCCTGTCGGACATAAGATGCCGATCGTGTGAGAAGTGGCCCATGTGACGCGATCCGTCGCATGGGATTTCAAGACGTGGGAAGGTGCTGCGTCGGTCTGTGCCGCGACAAGGGTGGTGCAGGTCACGTCACACGTACGGACGTCCCGGGAGCACCCGTCCCGGGCGCACCAGAGAGTGGAACCACCCGTGAGCAAGGACGCCGTGGACACGGCACAGGCCGCCGACCGTCCCCTGACGGCAGGCACCCCCGCGGACGCGGGCGACGCCGGCTACAGCAAGGACCTCAAGGCCCGCCACATCAACATGATCGCCATCGGCGGCGCCATCGGCACCGGCCTCTTCCTGGGCGCCGGCGGGCGCCTGCGGGACGCCGGACCGGCGCTCGCCGTGGCCTACCTGGTCTGCGGCGTGTTCGCCTTCTTCGTCGTACGGGCGCTGGGCGAGCTGGTGCTGCACCGGCCGTCGTCGGGTTCGTTCGTGTCGTACGCGCGCGAGTTCCTCGGCGAGAAGGGCGCGTACGTCGCCGGCTGGATGTACTTCCTGAACTGGTCGACGACCGGCATCGCCGACATCACCGCGATCGCGCTGTACACGCACTACTGGAGCGCCTTCACCAGCATCCCGCAGTGGGTGCTCGCGCTGATCGCCCTCGCGGTGGTGCTGGCCGTGAACCTCATCTCGGTGAAGATCTTCGGCGAGATGGAGTTCTGGTTCGCGATCGTCAAGGTCGCGACGCTGGTCGCCTTCATGCTGATCGGCATCTTCCTGCTGGCCACGCGGCACGACGTGGGCGGCTACACCCCGGGCACCGGAATGATCACCGACCACGGCGGCTTCCTCCCGCACGGGGTGATGCCGGTCGTCCTCGTCGTCCAGGGCGTGATCTTCGCGTACGCCGCACTGGAACTGGTCGGCGTCGCCGCCGGCGAGACCGCCGAGCCGCACAAGGTCGTCCCCCGCGCGGTGAACTCCATCATGTGGCGCGTCGCCCTCTTCTACGTCGGTTCCGTCGTCCTGCTGGCGCTGCTGCTGCCCGGCTCGCTCTACTCGGGCGGCGAGAGCCCCTTCGTCACCGTGCTCTCCAAGGTCGGCGTCCCCGCCGCCGGTGACGTGATGAACCTCGTGGTCCTCACCGCCGCGATGTCGTCCCTGAACTCCGGCCTGTACTCCACCGGCCGGATCCTGCGCTCCATGGCGACGGCCGGTTCCGCGCCCCGGTTCACCGCCGTGATGAGCCGCACCCAGGTGCCCTACGGCGGCATCCTGCTCACCTGCGGCGTGTGCGTCCTCGGCGTCGGCCTGAACTTCCTCGTGCCGTCCCAGGCGTTCGAGATCGTGCTGAACGTCGCCTCCCTCGGCATCGTCAGCACCTGGGTGATCATCATGCTCTGCCATCTGGTGTTCGTCCGCCGCGCGAACGAGGGCCTGGTCACCCGGCCCCACTTCCGGCTCCCCGGCAGCCCGGTCACGGAGATCGCCACCATCGTCTTCCTGCTCGGCTGCCTGGTCATGATGTGGAACGACGAGGAGGTCGGCCGCAAGACGCTGCTGCTCGTGCCGCTGATCGCGCTGATGCTGGTGGCGGGCTGGTTCGGCGTCCGCCGCAGGGTCGGAGAGACGGCCGCGCGGACCGGGGAGTAGCGGCCCCCGGCCCTACGGGTCGCGCCGGGCGGACTCCGCCAGCCGCCCGGCGAACGACGCGACCAGGCCGCGCAGCTCCTTCGGCCCCTCGATCACGAACGGCCGGTCCAGGGAGGCGAGCGCGGCGGGCACCCAGTCGAGGCGCTCCACACGCAGCACGACCCGGCACCAGGGCTCGTCCCCGCCGTCGCTGTCGTCGTCCCTGCCGTCGGCGTCGGCGTCCCTGCCGTCGGTGTCGGTGTCGGTGTCGGTGTCGGCCGTGGGCGGCAGCTCCGTCACCACCGCGACCGACGGCGGCAGCCGCGCGTGGACGTGCGCGGCCCCGGCCCGCACACGCAGGACCACCTCGTGCCGGTACGGCGCCGTCGCCAGCGCCGTGAGCAGCAGCCGCGCCGGGTCGTCGGCCCCGGCGGGCGGCGTGAACGACCCGGGCAGCACCCGTACCCCCGCCATCCGGTCGAGGCGGAACACCTTCTCCTCACCCGTGGCGGGCTCCGTGGCCGTCACGTAGAGCCGGCCCGAGTGGTGCACGAGCCCGTGCGGGTGCAGAAGCCGCTCGCCGCGGCGGCCGTCGCCGCCGGTGTACCGCACCGTGACCGGCCGGTGGTGGCCGACCGCGTCGGCGACCGACAGCAGCACCCCGGCGTCCGGGGCCGCCGCCGGGCCGGCCTCCGCGGCGGTGAAGGCCAGCGAGCCGAGCACGGAGTCGAGCCGGACGCGGAGCCGCTCCGGCAGCACCCGCCGGATCTTCGCCGCCGCCGTCTCGCCCGCCGTCGCGGTGACCGTCGTCAGCCCGGCCCGCCGCCCCGCCGCCAGGCCCAGCAGCACGGCGAGCGCCTCCTCGTCGGTCAGCATCAGCGGCGGCACGCGGTAGCCGGGGCCGAGCCGGTAACCGCCGTAGCGGCCCCGGACCGACTCCACGGGCACGTCGAGGTCGAGCAGGTGACCGACGTAGCGCCGCACGGTGCGCTCGTCGACGTCGAGCCGGCCGGCGAGTTCGGCCACGGTGCGCACACCGCCCGACTGCAACAGCTCCAGCAGGGACAGGACACGGGCGAGAGGTCGGGGCATGCGCCAAGTCTGCCGCCGATACCGGGCGGGTTCCGCCCGGTATCCGTCGTAGCGTCCTCGGCGAGAGACCGCACGACCCAGGAGAGATCCAGATGAACCTCGTCTCCGTCCGCGTCATCACGGACGACCCGGCCCGCCTCGTCGCCTTCTACGAGAAGGTCACCGGCACCGCCGCCGACTGGGCGAACGACGACTTCGCCGAGGTGCGCACCGCATCGGGCACCCTCGCGATCGGCAGCACCCGTACGGTGCCGCTCTTCGCCCCGGGCTCCGCCCGCCCGGCCGACAACCGCAGCGTCATCCTCGAATTCCGTGTGGACGACGTGGACGCCGTCCACACGGAGCTGCGTACCTGGGTGGAGGAGTTCGTCACCGAGCCCACCACCCTGCCCTGGGGCAACCGCTCCCTGCTGCTGTGCGACCCCGACGGGAACCTCGTCAACCTCTTCACCCCCGTCACCCCGGCCGCGAAGGAAAGGTTTGGCCGCTAAGGAGAGGTTCGGCCGCTGAGGAGCGGTGGTCCGGCCGCTGAGGCCGGGCGCGGAGGTGCCCGGCGCGCACGCCCCCTTCTGCGCGCCGGGCGACGGAGGTACCGTCCCGCGCATGCCTCAACGCGTGCGCCGCACCTCCCGGAGAACCTGGAGACCACTGGCGACGGCGGCCACGGCCGCCCTGACGGCCGCTTTCCTCACCCCCGCCGCGGCGGTGGCCGCCGACTCCCCCCACCCGCCCCGCACCGGCTTCGAGATCTCGCACGGTGCCCGCTGGACCACCCAGGACGAGGAGCGGGACCTCCTCGCCGCCGTCGACCGGGCGAGCGGCCTCGCCGACGTCGACCGCATCGGCACCACGCAACAGGGCCGCCCCCTCCGGCTCGTCACCCTGGGCCGCCCGTCCGCCCCGCACAAGGTCCTCCTCGTGTGCGGCCAGCACGGCGACGAGCCGGCCGGCCGCGAGGCATGCCTGTCCACCGTCCGCGACCTCGCCCACGCCGACGACCGCCGCACCCGGCGCTTCCTGGACCGCACCACCGTCCTGGTCGTCCCCACCGCCAATCCCGACGGCCGGGCCGCCGACACCCGCGGCAACAGCGACGGCACCGACATCAACCGCGACCACCTCGCCCTGGCCACGGCCGAGGCCCGCGCCCTCGCCGCAGTGATCCGCGACCGCAGGCCCGACATCGTCTACGACCTGCACGAGTACGGCGCGACCCCGCCGTACTACGACAAGGACCTGTTCGACCTGTGGCCCCGCAACCTCAACACCGACGCGGCGGTCCACGACGAGGCCGAGACCCTCTCCGCCGCGTACGTCCGTCCCGCCGCGCGGGACGCCGGGTACTCGACCGGCACCTACGGCATCTGGACCGACCCGGAGACCGGCGAACCGATACGGCAGACCGCCGGGGACGGCCAGGAGCGCATCCTGCGCAACATGACCGGCGTCAAGCACGCGGTGGGCCTGCTCATCGAGAGCCGCGTCGACCCCCTCACCGACGCCGAGCGGCAGGACCCCGCGCTCAACAACCGCCGCCGTGTCGAGTCCCAACTGTCCGCCCTCGGCGGCCTGTTCGACTACTCCGACGAGCGACGCGGACGGATCGAGGCAGCCACCGCGGCGGCCCGCGCCGCCGGCCTCGCCGACACCGGACCGGTGTACCTGGGCGGCGCCGACAACGACCCGGCCGAACCCGCCGAGGTGCTCACCGACCCGCCCTGCGGCTACCGTCTCGACGCCGCCCAGTACGCCGACATCGGGGACGAACTGCGCCTGCACGGAGTGGAGGTGGAGCGCGCCGGGGACGGCGTCCTCGTACCGCTGCGCCAGTCGTCGCGCGCCCTGGTGCCGCTGCTGCTCGACGAACGCGCCGCCTACCACCTCACGGCCGGCGTACCCGACATCACCTGCCGAACACGATAAGAGCACGCCGTGTGTGGTGGTGGGGCCCGCGGGGAACATCCCCTCCCTCATCCGCTCGGCGAAAGGCAGCGCCCGTGACCCCAGACCCGCACAGCGGTGACCCGCACACCGACAGGAACCTCCGTCCGGAGGGCGCGCTGCCGGGGTCCGAGACGGGCCTGCCCGGTCAGGGACGCCCCGTCACCGACCGGATCGTCTTCGGCGTGACGGCCGTGCTGACCCTCGCCTTCGTGGTCTGGGGAGCCGTCTGGACCGACTCCCTGGAGGACATCTCCGGGGACATGCTCAGCGGCCTGATGCACAACGGCGGCTGGGCGTTCACCCTCGCGGCCTCGGGCTTCGTCGTCTTCGCCCTCTGGCTGGCGGTCAGCCGCTACGGGCGCATCCACCTCGGCGCCGAGGGGGAGGAACCCGAGTTCCGCACGGTGTCCTGGGTCGCGATGATGTTCAGCGCGGGCATGGGCATCGGCCTGATGTTCTACGGCGTCAGCGAACCCCTCACGCACTACACCACGCCCCCGCCGGGCACCGACCCGGCCGACTCCGGCGACCGCATGGAGACGGCCATGGCGACCACCCTCTTCCACTGGACGCTCCACCCGTGGGCGATCTACGCGGTGGTCGGCCTCGCCATCGCGTACAGCACCTTCCGCCGGCGCCGCCGCCAGACCATCAGCGCCGTCTTCACGCCGCTCATCGGGGAGAAGAACGCCAACGGCGGTCTCGGCAGGGTCATCGACATCCTCGCGATCGTCGCGACCGTCTTCGGCTCCGCGGCCTCGCTGGGTCTCGGCGCGCTCCAGATCGGCTCCGGCGTGCAGTGGCTGGACTGGCTGGACGACGTGAGCACGGTGCTGCTCGTCGTCATCATCGCGGTGCTGACCGTCGCGTTCGTGGCGTCCGCCGTCTCCGGCGTGGAGAAGGGCATCCAGTGGCTGTCCAACATCAACATGGTGCTGGCGCTGGTCCTGGCCCTGTTCGTGTTCGTCGCGGGCCCCACCGTCATAGTGCTGGACCTGCTGCCCACGTCGGTCTTCTCCTTCCTCAGCGACCTGCCGGAACTCGCCGCCCGCACGGAGGCGTCCGGCGGCGAGGGCGTCGCCGACTGGCTGGGGAGCTGGACCGTCTTCTACTGGGCGTGGTGGATCTCCTGGACGCCGTTCGTCGGCATGTTCATCGCGCGGATCAGCCGCGGCCGCACCATCCGGCAGTTCGTCGGCGGCGTCATCCTCGTGCCCAGCACGGTCAGCCTGCTGTGGTTCGCCGTCTTCGGCGGCTCGTCGATGAAGCTCCAGGAACAGGGGCGGCTGGGCGAGGAGTCGACGGCGGAGGGCCAGCTCTTCGCCGTGCTCCAGGAGTACCCGATCGCCACGGCGACGAGCCTGCTGGTGATGATCCTCGTCGGCATCTTCTTCGTCTCCGGCGCCGACGCGGCGTCCATCGTGATGGGCACCCTGTCGCAGAAGGGCGCGCTCGAACCCAACCGCCTGGTCGTCATCTTCTGGGGCGTGGTCACCGGAGCGGTGGCCGCCATCATGCTGCTGGTGGGCAGCGGCGAGGGCGACGCGCTGACCGGCCTGCAGAACCTCACGATCCTCGCGGCGGCCCCGTTCGTCGTCGTGATGGTCTTCATGTGCGTCGCCCTCATGCGCGACCTGCGCCGCGACCACGTCATCGTCCGCGGCGAGATGGGTTCGCAGGCCGTCGGCATGGCCGTCGTCGAGGGGCACCGCAAGTACGACGGCGAGTTCGAGATCCGGGTGGGTCCGGGCCGCGGACCGGAGGTGGAGGGCGACCCCATCGGCCGCCACGACTGAACCCACGGCACGGACAGGGCCCGGCACCTACCCGTGCCGGGCCCTGTCCGTACCGGACGGCTCACCCCGCCGCCAGCCGCGCCGCCTCCTCGGCACAGCCCCAGGACACCGTCACCCCGGCCCCGCCGTGCCCGTAGTTGTGCACCAGCGCGCGCCCGCCGGGCAGCGCCTCGCGTTCCAGGCGGACCGTGTCCCGCGCGGGGCGCAGCCCCACCCGGTGCTCCAGCACCCGCGCCCCGGCGATCTCCGGCCGCAGCGCCGCGCACCGCCGTACGATCCCCGCCGCGACGGCCGGGTCCGGCTCCCGCGACCAGACGTCCTCCTCCGCCGTACCGCCGAGGACGAGCCGGTCCCCGTGCGGGAAGACGTACGCCGTCTCCCCGGACGCGGGGTCCGCCGACACCGTCCAGGTGCGTACACCGGGGTTCTCCACGACGACCAGCTGCCCCCGCACCGGCCGCACGGCCGGGTCCGGTACCAGCGTCCGGGCGCCCAGGCCCGTGCAGTTGACCACCACCGGCGCGTCGACCTCCGCCCAGTCGGTCACCGTCCGCGTCTCGACCGAACCCCCCGCCGCCGCCAGCCGGTCCCGCAGCCACGGCAGATGCACCGACATGTCGACCAGCGGCAGCCGCACCCACAGCCCCTGGCCGTGGTACTCCCCGGCGGTCGCCGCCCGCAGCCCCGGCAGCCGCGCCGCCGCCCAGCCGTCGACCTCGTGCCGCTCCGTCTCGCCCAGCACCCCCTCGGCCAGCCGCACGCCCGCCGGCGCCGCTCCGGCCGCCAGTTCCTCGTACACCTCCAGGGAGCGCAGCGCCCACGCGCGCGCCGCCGCGACCGGCGCGATCCGGTACGGCCACCACAGCGCCCCCGCCACCGCCGAGGTCGTCTCCTCGGCCGGCTCCCGCGCCCACACCCGTACCGTACGGCCGCGCTCGGCCAGCACGACGGCCGTCGTCAGCCCGATGACGCCGCCGCCCACCACGACTACCTCGTCCGCCTGTTCGGTTCTCACAGGCGGACGGTAGCGGAATGTCCCGCGCCGTGCGCAGAGCGGTCCGGTGCCGGGAATACTCACCGCATGTCTGCCGCGTACGCGACCTTCGCCCTGGCCCCGGCGACACGGGCCGGGGGAGTCCTCGCCGGGGGTGAGTACCAGGTCCACCGCGACTTCCTCGACTTCATCGTCGACGGCCGGCCGCTGCTGTTCCGCCTCAGCGACCTGGACGCCGTCTCCCCGCTCGCCTCCGACGTCCCGCCCGCCCTCTTCACCGCCCAGGTCCGCGCCCTGCTGCTGGAGGCCGCCGCCCCGCTGCCCGGCGGCCGGTACATCGTCTACGGCTGTCCCGAGTGCGAGGACCTCGCGTGCGGCGCCGTCACCGCCGTGATCCGCAGGGACGGTGAGGACGGCGAGGACTACGTCTGGCGGGACTTCGCCTGGCAGACCGGACCCGAGGCCGACCTCCGGCTCAACGGCTACCACGGCATCGGCCCGTTCCGCTTCCCCGGCGCCGAGTACCGCGCGGTGCTCACCACCCTGCTCGGCGGGGGCACCGCCGCCCCGCGCCGCCGCGTCCTGCTGATCGGCGCCCGCGTCGCGGCCCTCGCCCGGCTCGCCGCCGCCCTGCGCACCATCGACATCGGCGCCGACATCACCCACGACGCCACCGACACCTCCGCCGACGAACTGCGCCGCTACGGCGCCGTCGCCTTCGGCCCGGCCGTCACCGACGAGCAGCGCGCCGCCGTCCGCGCCGCCTTCACCGCCGCCCGCGCCGACGTGACCTACGTCGACGGCTCCGCCCCCGGCGTCCCGCTGTCCGTCCCGCTCCTGGTCGCGCGGATCGAGCACGCCCTGGACCGCACCCCGCCCGCCCGCCGCAGGCTGACCCGGCTGGCCGCGGCCGGCGGCGCGGCCGGGATCGAGATCACCTCGCCCTGCCGGGTCCGGCTCACCGCGTACCGCCTCGACCGGCTGCGCCGCGTCCGCGTGCACGAACTGTTCGACGGGGTCCTCCCAGCGGGCGCCCACCGCGTCGCACTGGACCCCGTCCTGACCAGGGGCCGCGCCTGGCTGGTGGCGCGGGCCTCGGAGAGCGTGCTGACGGCACCGGTGACCCACGGAGAAGGGAGCTGAGAGCACCCCGGCCCGGCCGATAAAATCGGCGCCCTGATGACTGCCACCCTCGTCGCCAAGAATCTCGCCGCCGGCCACGGCGACCGCTCCCTGTTCACCGGGCTCGACCTCGTCGTCGCGCCCGGCGACGTGATCGGCCTGGTCGGCGCCAACGGCGCCGGCAAGTCCACGCTGCTGCGGATGCTCGCCGGACTCACCGCCCCCGAACAGGGCGAACTGCGCTGCTCCCCGCCCGCCGCCACCGTCGGCCACCTCCCGCAGGAACCCGAGCGCAGGCCCGGCGAGACGGTCCGCGCCTTCCTGGCCCGCCGTACCGGCGTCACCGAGGCCCAGCACACGATGGACGAGGCGACCCAGGCCCTCGTCGACGGCGCGCCCGGCGCCGACGACGCCTACGCCACCAGCCTGGAGCGCTGGCTCGCCCTCGGCGGCGCCGACCTCGACGACCGCGCGGAGGAGGTCGCCGCCACGCTCGGTCTCGCCGTCGGCCTGGACCAGCCGATGACGTCCCTGTCCGGCGGCCAGGCGGCCCGCGCCGGTCTCGCCTCGCTCCTCCTCTCCCGCTACGACGTCTTCCTCCTGGACGAGCCCACCAACGACCTCGACCTCGACGGCCTGGAGCGCCTCGAACGCTTCGTCACCGGTCTGCGGGCCGGCACCGTCGTCGTCAGCCACGACCGCGAGTTCCTCGCCCGCACCGTCACCAAGGTCCTCGAACTCGACCTCGCCCAGCGGCAGATCAACCTCTACGGCGGCGGCTACGACGCCTACCTGGAGGAACGCGAGACGGCCCGCCGGCACGCCCGCGACGACTACGAGGAGTACGCCGACAAGAAGGCCGCCCTCCACGACCGGGCGCAGACCCAGCGCTCCTGGATGGACAAGGGCGTCAAGAACGCCCGGCGCAAGGCCGGCAACGACAACGACAAGATCGGCCGCAAGTTCCGCAGCGAGGCCAGCGAGAAGCAGGCCGCCAAGGCCCGCCAGACCCAGCGCATGATCGAGCGCCTGGAGGTCGTCGAGGAGCCCCGCAAGGAGTGGGAGCTGCGGATGGAGATCGCGGCGGCCCCGCGCTCCGGCGCCGTCGTCGCCTCCCTGCGCGACGCCGAGGTGCGGCGCGACGGGTTCACGCTGGGGCCGGTCACCCTCCAGATCGACTGGGCCGACCGGGTCGCGGTGACCGGCGCGAACGGCGCGGGCAAGTCCACGCTGCTCGCCGCGGTGCTGGGCCGCGTCCCGCTGGACGCCGGACACGCCGCGCTCGGCTCGGGCGTCCGGCTCGGCGAGGTCGACCAGGCCCGGGGGCTGTTCCACGGCCCCGAGCCCCTGCTCGACGCCTTCCACGCGGCGGTCCCCGACACCGAACCCGCCGAGGTCCGCACCCTCCTGGCCAAGTTCGGCCTCAAGGCGGACCACGTGCTGCGTCCGGCGGCGACCCTCTCCCCCGGGGAGCGCACCAGGGCCGCGCTCGCCCTGCTCCAGGGCCGCGGCGTCAACCTCCTGGTGCTGGACGAGCCGACCAACCACCTGGACCTGCCGGCCATCGAACAGCTGGAGACGGCCCTCGACTCCTACACGGGCACGCTGCTGCTGGTCACCCACGACCGCCGGATGCTGGAGGCGCTGCGGGTCACCCGCCGCCTGGAGGTGGCCGACGGCAAGGTGACGGAGCGCTGAGGGGGCGACGCGCGGCGGGTGACGGAACGCCGGCCGCGCCCCGTCGCCCGTCGCCGCGCGCCTACGCCAGGCCGGCCCGCTTCAGCGCGTCGGCCATCGCGCTGTTGGCGGGCGG